>CALINZ010000055.1 GCA_938045085.1 uncultured Collinsella sp.
CCAAGGCGCAGCTGGTCATCGCCCTGACGGCCCGGATGATCCCCGGCCTGCACGTCCTGTGCGGTGCACGGACGCCCGAGCAGGCCATCGACAACGCCGGTGCGCTCCACATCACGCTGGAGGGCGCTGACGCCGTCCAGATGAAGTGGGACGTGGACGCTATCTCCTGAAGCTTTTCTATAACAAAAGGGACTGCTGCGCTGCAACAGTCCCTTTTGTATTTTTTACCCATTCTCTTTCCAGAACAGCCCCCCGCTGGTCTGGAACAGGGGCCACGGGTTCACGCTCTTGCTGCCGAGCTTGAAATCCATCGTCATCTCCTCGCCCAGCGCGCCCACAGCCTGCCCCCGCTCGACGCTCTGGCCAGTGCTGACCGAGAGGGCGTCCAGCCCATAGAGGTAGCTGCGCAGCCCGCAGCCGTGGTCGATGACGACGGTGTTTCCGGTCAGGGCGAGATATTTCGCCAGCACCACGACGCCCGCCGCCGGGGCGCGGCAGGGTTCGCCCGGGATGGTGTAGAGTTTTGTGGAGTTGGACTTACTGCCCTGCTTGCCGCCGGTGACTTTCACCTGCCCGAAATCCACGAGGGTCATATAGTTCTCCGCCGGGCAGACGAAGCCGCCGCTCCACAGCTTTTCGCGGGCGGGCTGCTCGTAGAGAGGCCAGACGATGTTGCGGAACTCGGCGTTGGCCTCCTCGGAGGCCTCCGCTCCCCCTTCGACCACATACGTCTCGCAGAAGTAACGCGAGCAGCAGCTGATGAGGCCGATGCACACGTTCATGCAGGCGAGAAAGAAAATCGCAAATACCACAACCGTGCCGGCAAGGCCAAAGTGCATGGAGGCCGAGCGAGCAAGGATTGCAGCGCCGTTGGTGGCGTCGGGCATCACGGTGCCGAGCTGCATACCGGCAAGGGCCAAGCCGCAATAGATGATGGCCATGAGCACGCCGGCGATCACACCGGAACGCGAAATCTCGAAGGCCACGCGTTTGTCATCGGTAACACCCAACTCGTGGATGGTCTCGGCGATGATGATGCCGAAGGCGAGCGACGCAAGCAAATCCATGGTCTGGTAGCCGGTCAAGAAGCCTTGAACCGCAGCGCCGGCATCATAGGGAGCTTGCGGGGCAGCAGCCGGTCCCAGCGGCGAGATCACGGCAGCACCCACGACCAGCACGATGAGCGCGATGAGCGCGGGGCCCGTAATGCGACCGAGTACGCGTGTGATGACCCCCGGGCGCAGCGTAAGCACAAACGCGACGACAAAGAAGCCGACGGCAAACACCAGGCGAGCCGTGCCGAGCGAGACGCCCTCGGGCAGCAGCGGCACCAACATCTCGAAGGCCGTGGAACTCGTGCGCGGAATGGCCAGGCACGGACCGATGGCCAGGTAGACCGCCGCAACGAAGAATTCACCAAACTTAGGATGCACGCGCCCGGCCAGCTCGCGGGCCGTGCCGGCGAGCGCGACGGCGATAAATCCCATGACGGGCAGACCGATGGCGGCAATCAGAAAGCCGAGCATGGCGACCGGCGTGGCAGAACCTGCCTGGAGCGCCAGCAGCGGCGGAATAATGAGGTTGCCGGCGCCGAAGAGCATCGAGAACAGGGCGATGCCAACGGTAACGACATGATCGGAGCGTAGACCACGCGGGGCGGATGAGGCCATATGCACACCTTTCGGGTCGAAACAAAAACGGGACGGGCAAAAACACCCGTCCCGCAAGTATAAACGGTCTAGCAGCTTTAGCAGGCTAAATCGCATAGAGCATCGATAGCCGTGTCAACTTCTTCGGTAGTGTTGAAATACCCAAACGAGAAGCGAACGATACCCTGGCGCTCGGTCCCCAGCGCGCGGTGCATGAGCGGAGCGCAATGGGCGCCGGGGCGCGTCGCAATCCCCCACCCTTGCATGAGCGCGTCCGAGATCTCGGCAGAGTCGATATCGCCCACGTTGAGCGACGCAATCGCAGAGCGCATCGGCTGGTCAAAGGCACCATAGAGCTTAATCCCCGGAATCTCGCGCACGCCGGCGAGGAAACGCTCGGCAAGCGCGCGCTCACGCGCCGCAATCGCCTCGGCCCCACCCTGGGCCTCGATAAAGTCGAGACCGGCAGAAAGGCCCGCGATGCCGTGACCGTTGAGCGTGCCCGCCTCAAGGCGCGTGGGCCACTCAAGCGGCTGCAGCGCATCGAAGCTGTGCACGCCCGTGCCGCCCATGGCCCAGGGCGCCACGTCGACACCCTCCGCCACGGCCAGACCGCCGGTGCCCTGCGGGCCCATCAATCCCTTGTGGCCGGTAAAGCACACGACGTCGAGCCCCATGGCCTGCATGTCGATCTTCGCCGTACCGGCAGACTGGGAGGCGTCGACGATCACCAGCGCACCGGCAGCATGAGCCATGGCCGCCACGCGCGCAATGTCGACCGCGTTGCCGGTCACATTGGAGGCGTGCGTCACCACCACAGCACGCGTGCCCAGCGTGACCAACCGCTCGAGCTCGTCGTAGTCGAGCACGCCGCTCGCATCGCAGCCCGCATGCTCAACGGTCACACCCTGCTCTGCCGCAAGGCGGTTAAGCGGACGCAGCACGGAGTTGTGCTCGAGCACCGTTGTGACCACACGGTCGCCGGGGCGCACCACGCCCATGAACGCCGTTTATGGCAGTGTTGAGCGCCGCCGTGGAGTTGGGCGTAAAGCACACATGGTCCGCCCTCGGGCAACCCAAAAGGCGCGCGAGCTTGGCACGGCAAACGTGAATCGTACGAGCGGCATCGAGGGCACCCGACGTGGCGCCGCGCCCGGCATTGCCGAGCGAGCACATCGCCTGCGTCACGGCATCGATGACCGTCTGCGGCTTGTGCATGGTCGTCGCCGCGTTATCCAGATAGATCATCGCACGACCTCCCACATATCAATCACGGTATAGCCCTCGGTGGGAACACCCGCCTCGGCGAGTTCGCCGCGCAGCAGTTCCTCATCGGCAGGCAACGCCTTCCACGCCAGACCGCAGCCGGCAGCGACCTCCCCGGGCACGGGAATCGTTCGCCCGGGAAGGCCGCGCTCAATGCACAGGGACTCGCAGCCCATGGCGGCCGCCGTGGTGGGAAACGTGATGACAAGCGCCGGGCGCTTCTCCCTCATGGCAACTCCAACCAATACGCTACGGGCGCACGACGCGCACGGCCTGCTCCATCTTCTCCACAATCACGTACATATTCGTGACCTCGCCCACCGCAAGCTGGTCTTTAATGCCATAGTGGTCGAGGCAGGTACCGCAGGTGAGAATCTCGACGCCCTGCTCGGCCAGGCCCTTCAGGTCATCGAGCACCGGCGAGCCCTCGACGGTGAGCTTGGCACCGCCGTTGTAGAACAGCATGGTCGCGGGCAGTTCCTCCTGCTGCGTCACGGCAAAGATAAACGCCTTCATGAGCTTGTGGCCCAGCTCGTCGTCGCCACGGCCCATGCAATCGGTGTAGACGGAAATGACGAGTTTGCCCTTGCCGGCGCTGGCGTCGCAGAAGGCAGCGCCATCCTGCTCAGGATCGGCCACGGCAACGGCGCCAGAGGTCGCCACGGTCACGTGCCACTCGGCGTCAGAAACCTTTTCGACCGAGGCCGTGCAGCCCTTCTCCTGCGCCATCTTGGAGATGTTCTTGACGGCAGTCTCGTTATCGACCGAGGTCACCACGGCGCCCTCGCCATCGAGCTGCTTCAGGGCTTTGAGCGTCTTGACGACGGGCAGCGGGCAGGCATCGCCCATGGCATTGACTTCAATTTTGGTAGACATAGTTTTTCCTTTCGAAAGAACCGTTCTAGAGAACGGTAAACAGTTACATAAACGTGCGGGCTAGCGAACAACGTGGACGGCAGGACCGCCTGGCACCGGCTCGCACACGCGACCGACGACGGCGGCAATACGTCCTTCGGCATGCAGACGGCGCGCAAGCTCATCCACATCGGCAGCAGGTGCCGCGATGAGCAGGCCACCAGACGTCTGCGGATCGTACAGCGAATCCAACATGCCCGGCTCCAGGTCTTCGTCGGCAGCCACGCGCGGGCCAAAGAAGTCCTGGTTGCGGTAGGAGCCCGCGGGGATAATGCCCAGACGCGCCATGTCGAGCACCTGGTCAAAGAGCGGCACCGCCCCCGACGCAAGCTCAATCTGCACGCCCGAGCCCTCGGCCATCTCGCACGCATGCCCGATCAGGCCAAAGCCCGTGATGTCGGTGCAGCCGTGAAGCTCAAGTCCCTCGGCCAGACGAATCGGAGCCTCGTTGAGGGTGCGCATCGAGTCAAACATGGCTGCGGCCTCGTCCTGCTCGATGAGCTCGCCCTTAATGGCCGTGGTGATGATGCCCGAGCCAACCGCCTTGGTCAGCAGCAACGCATCGCCCACGCGCGCGCCGCTGTTGGCGAGCATGCGGTCGAGCGCGACAAACCCGCTCACGGACAGACCGTACTTGGGCTCGTCGTCGTTGATGGTGTGGCCGCCCGCGATGGAGCAGCCAGCCTCGACGCACTTGTCGGCGCCGCCCGCCAGAATTTCGCCGGCGACCTCAACGCCCAAGCAACTGGGAATGCACAGCAGGTTCATGGCATGGCTCGGCCGCCCGCCCATGGCGTAGATGTCCGACAGTGAGTTTGCCGCGGCAATCTGGCCAAACAGAAACGGGTCGTCGACCATCGGTGGGAAGAAGTCGATGGACTGCACGAGCCCCAGGTTCTCCCCTACGCGGAAGACGCTCGCATCGTCGGAGGTATCGAACCCCACGAGCAGATTGTCGTTATGCACATTGGGCAAGTCGCCCAGGACCTGGGCGAGGGCTCCGGGAGCCAGCTTAGCGGCTCAACCGCTCGCGGCAGTCATAGACGTGAGCTTAATCTGATCGTCAGCCATACGAACCCCCTTCCACCAAATCAACGACTTTTAGTATACGCCCCAGGCACGCTTCCCAAGAGACCGCCGACGGCTCGAACGTCGAAGGCGGTGCCGCAAGCGCCTGCGCGATAGCATCTGCCAGTGCGCGCTCAAACAACGGAAGGTCGGCCGCCACGGGCGTGTCGACATCCGTCATACGCGGCGACGCCACCCACGTCACGGGAGCACCGGGAAGCATCGCCTCCATCCAGGGACGAACGCCGGGCAAATCGGTCGCCACAACTTTGCAGCCGCACGCGAGGGCCTCGATCGTCACGAGCGGCAGACCCTCGTAAAACGAAGGCAGCACAAAGACGTCGGAACTGCGGTAGGCATGCACGAGTCCATCGCTATCCAGGCGCCCCGCCAGCTTCACCGGCACATCCGAGGCCGCGGCCAAGCGCTCGATACGCGCGTACTCGGCATCGTCCCCGCGACCGCCCACAAGTACCAAGCCAGATGGGCGGACGTCATCGTCAATCGACAATGACACGGCTCGAACCAGCGACTCGACACCCTTTTTAAAGCAAATCTTGCCCACGTACACAAGCGATCCCGGCCGCCTCGCCACGCTTGCGTCGCGGCAGAAGACGCGATGGTCGTAGCCCGTCCCAATCACGTGGATGCGATCGGCATCGACGCCGCACACCAGGCCAATCTGCTCAGCCTGCTCAGCATGGAGCGCAAAGACGGCATCGAGCCGACGAACCGCACTTACGATGCGATCGCGCTCGAGCGCATGCGAACGTAGCTGGCGCAGATCGGTCGAATGGCACACGGCAACAACCGGCACGCCCCGGACGCACTCGCGCGCCAATGCGGTCACCAGATACAGGTGATGGCAGAGCACCAGATCGGGCCGAAACTCAGTCACCGCCCGATCGATTGCATTAGCAAATGCCCGCTCAAATGCCTTGAGCATCGAAGGCGTCAGCTCACGATAGCGCGTGGAGGGATAGGGCATGACATCGGACATACCGCAGATGGGAAACGGCAGCTCGGGCGACTCGAACGGTACGGCAAACACGGCAGCGCGCCGGTCCAGCTCGCCTTGGGTATCACCCGGCGCCGCACCGCAAAGCACGGCGGCGCGATGCCCCGTCTCGATCTGCTCGCGCACGAGCGCGGCAAGGTAGGTGCCGCTGCCGGTGCTATCTGGTTTTTGTGCCGAGATATTGAGGATGCGCATGTCGCGGTACGCCCCTAGGCCAAGGCGGCGGCGCGAATCGCCGCGCCGATGGCACCGGCAAAGCGAGCCTGGGGCGAGGTGGTCACCGGCGACCCCAGTAGCTCGCCCAACCGCTCCACCACGAAGGCGTTCTCGCACAGACCGCCGGTCAGATAGTACGGAGCGCCCGCGGCCTGCCCGGCCATAGTCGCCACGCGCGAGACCACGCTGTCGATCACGCCACGCGCAATGTTCTCGCGCGGCTCGCCACGACCGATCAGGCTGATGACCTCGCTTTCGGCAAACACCGTGCACATGCTGCTGATCTTGGTGGGCTCGCCGGAACGCGCCAGATCGGCCATCTGCTGCTGGGAAATACCCAGACGGTCGGCCATGATCTCCAAAAAGCGCCCCGTGCCGGCGGCGCACTTGTCGTTCATGGCAAACTTGGCCACGCGGCCACTTTTAAGCTGAATGACCTTGGTGTCCTGACCGCCCACGTCGATCACGGTGCCGTGATCGCCAAACAGGCGCACAGCACCGGTACCGTGGCAGGTGATCTCGGTCACGACCTTGTGCGCATAGGGCACGGCAACACGGCCGTAGCCAGTCGCGACCACGCGAACATCGTCGCCCGTCACGTCGTAGCCGGCCGCTGCCAGTGCCTCGCGCAGCCGCTCGGAAGCATCGACCGAGGAAAACCCGGTTGGCCGCACGCACGTCCACGCCACCGAACCCTCCCCGTCGACCACAGCAGCCTTAGCCGCCGTAGACCCGATATCGATCCCGATCCCTATCATGGCTCTCTCCCAATCTAAACATCAAAGACAGCGGCGCGTTCAGGCGCCTTAGCTCTAGGTTTCTCAGGCGCCTGAGGAAGCTAGAGCGTCTCGATAAAGGCGGCGATGCGGGTCTCGATCTGACCCATGTCGCCGTTGCTGTAGTCGGTCTCAATCTTCATATACGGAATACCCGCACCCTCGACGGCCTCCTGCATGCGGGCGCTCTCCACGTTAAAGGTGTGGCACGCCTGGAGCACGCTCTCTACCACGCCATCGACGTGGTACTTCTCGCACATGGCCAGTGTATTTTCCATACGACCGTCGTTGGGCGTCATGACCGAGCAGTTGATATCCAGGTAGCGGTCGGCGATGGCGCGCAGAATGTCGGGTGCGTCCGGGTCGATCATCATGGCCGCCGTGCGCTCGCCTGAGCAGTCGTCCATGCACACGACCACGCCGCCGTTGGACTCGATGGTGCGACCGATCTTGTTGATCACGCCGCCCACCGGGCAGCCAGTAATCAGAATGCGCTTGGCATCTGCCGCGACCGGGCGCTCACCCGCGTCGTAGGCCTCACGCAGCTTGGCAACCTTTTGCTCCAGCTGCTGCGTATAGGCCTCGATATCAAAGCTAAACGTACCGGCAAACATGGTGCTCATCAGATCGACGCCGCTCATGGCCGCCGGTTGGTTGGCCTGCAGCGCAAACATCTCGAGCTGGGCCGCACGCAAGCGGTTGCGACGACGGACGGCAGCGCGCAGGTCATCGTCGGTGATCGTGATGCCGTAGAAGTTCTCGAGTTCCTCCTTGAGCAGGCGGCACTCCTCATACCAGCCTTCACGCTCGTAGGCGCGATCGCGACCCTGCGGAAGATGCAGAATGTGCGTGCGCTTGAGCTCATTGAGCAGTTCGTACATCTTCTTCTTGCCGTCGCAGGTGGTCTCACCGATGATCATGTCGCTAAAGTACGTAAACGGGCACTTTTGCGAATAGGCAAAACCATACGTAGACTTGATGAGCGGGCACAGGTTTGCCGGCAGCACCTTCTCCGCCTCGGGAATCACCTCGTCGGACGTGCCGCACAGCGCCACGCTCGCAGCCCCCGCGGCATCGATAATCTCGAGCGGCGTGTAGCTGCACAGAAAACCGACCAGGCGATTACCCGCCTGCTTATAATCCTTGACGCGAATAAACGCCGCCTTGCGTTGCTCGTTGAACTCCTCAAACGTGGACGGCAACGGCTGCTCAATATTTTCCGACATATAACTCCTTAACAAACCTTTTAACCAACCAAGGAAACGGCTTTCCCAGGTGCCCGAGGTTGCCGTGAAAGAGGAGCGCCGCGTACTTTGGTATGCAAGCGATGGTTTGAACGGCAAGATCGGGTGCCTGGGGAAGCCGCCGGGACGGATACCCCTAAATAGTTTCCAAGAAAGCCTCGATCCTGGTTTGCAGCTGGCCGGCGTCCTCGCCGGCGTAGTCGGTCGTGATGTGCATAAACGGGATGCCGGCCTCTTCGGCGGCCTTCTCCACGGCAAACGACTCCATCTCGTAGAGCGTGCAGAACTGCAAGGCCACGTCGACGATGCCGTCGGCATGCAGGTCCTTGGCCATCTGGACAATGTCCTTCATACGCTGGTCGTTGAGCGTAAAGACGGCGCAGTTGATCTTAAAGTAGCGCTCGGCGATGGCGTCGAGCATCTCGTCAACCGTCTCACCGGACTCGTCGACCAGGTCCTTGTAGTAGCGCGAGCCCGTGCAGGACTCCTCGCCCACCACGACGCCGCCGGCCTTCTCGATGAGGTTGAACAGCTTCCAGTTGGGCACGGCCATGGGCGTACCGGTGTACAGGATGCGCTTGGTGCCCTTGGGCGCCACACCCTCGCCGGCCTCAACGCGCTGCTCGCACTCAGCCGCCATTTCGTTGATGGCGCCGGTCAGACGCGGCGTGTCATCCATAAAGGCGGCCTGAACGGTCAGCAGGCTGTCGAGACCGCTGATGGGCGCCGGATCGGCAGCGCGGGTCGCAGCCAGACGCTGCAGGGCACGACGCTTCTCGTTGACGGCGTGGATGGCAGCCTTCAGGCGCTCAGGCGTAATCGTGACGCCGCACTCTTCCTCGATCTTGGCGGCAAGCTTTTTAACCTCGGCCTTCCAGGTCACGAGCGTCGACTCGTCGTGCACGTTGGGAATATCCATGACGTACATGTTCTTTTGCGTGGCAAAGAACTCGTAGGCCTTCTTCTTGCCATCGCAGGTGTTCTCGCCTACCACCAAGTCACTCGACTCAATGTAGGGGCAGACCTCGCCCAGCTTAAAGCCGGCAAAGCTCTTGATGAGCGGGCAGGTGTTGCGCGGCAGATGCTCCTCGACCTTGTCGGTCGCCCAGTCGGCACCCGAGCACAGACCAACGGGAATGCCGTCACAGGCAAGTACGATCTCCTCGGGCACGTACACACAGAACGAACCGACGATCTTGGTGGCCTCGCCGGCCTCCTTCTTGTCGAGCATCTCCTTAATACGGCCGCTGTGGATGTTGGTGGCGACAAAATCCAGGTAGGACGTGGACTTGGGGCGATTGTTCTGCGTCAGGAACATATCGCCGTACATCTGGCCCACGGCGCCCAGCAGCATGTCGTGGTCGGCAAGATTCATGCCGAGGCTCTCCCACATCGGATGGAAATCAAATTCTTCAGCCATGACGGTTCCCCTCTCGAATCAAAAATGAATAGCTACGGTATTGCTGCACGGTGGGTGGCGAAAACCCGACCGCGCCTAAACCCGGAATTTTGGGGAACCTGCTTTGCAGCTGATTATTTAGTTGTGCGTCGTCTCTCCCGGAGCCGTGAACATACCTGCTCATATGCGGCTCCGAGCCATATATAGGGCACGCGCGGCAACGCGGCGAATGTATGTCATCTGCGGCATGTGCGCACCCTCCTTTACAAGTTAAGGTCAACTATATCAACGGTCGTCGACCATGCGAACACCGTTGACATTCGTACGACAGCCTCGTGTGCCGTCGTTTAATAAATAATTATCTTAATTGATAAGAGTTTGCCATCCCTCATTCGGCGCGCGGCAAGACAAAGCCGCCGAGGCTTATATCCCCGACGGCATTACCCGGCGCTATCGACAAACCAAGTGGATTCTACTCGCATCGAAGTGCATGCGCAGCGTCTCGCCTGCTTGCGGCAGCTCGTCGACAGGCACGCCCACCTTGTTGACCTTCCACTGCAGACGCGTGGGCGCATCAGCGCGCGGCACGTCCAGCAGCACCAGGCGCTCAAAACGCGAATCGCTCACGCGGGCCACGTGCAAATCATAGCTGTTGCGTCCCCGCTCCGCGCGATTGTCAACATGGAAGTAGCTTGCGCGAATGCCCAGGTACGCTGCATTATCGGGAACCTCGCGACCCACATTAAAGGTCATGCCCCAGTCGAGGGCCTCAACTTCTTCGTCGCCGATCTTGCGCGCCCGGCTTGTGTTCTTGCAGCCCGTCAGGCGCAGTGCCGCCAGCGTCTGCGGACGGCGGACCACGTCCTCGACGGAGCCGATCTCCTCAACATGCCCGTCGTGCATCACGCAGATGCGCCCGCACAGGCGGCACGCTTCGTCGATGTCGTGGCTCACGTAGAGCACGGTGCGGTTGCATACATCGAACAGGTCGAGCATGTTCTGTTCGAGGGCGCTCTTAAGATAGGAATCGAGTGCGCTCATGGGCTCGTCGAACATAAAAATGCCCGGATGCGCCGCCACCATGCGGGCAAGCGCCACACGTTGTTGCTGACCGCCCGAGAGTCGCGCGGGATAGCGGTCGGCAAAATCGGACAGACCGAAAATGCCCAGATAGCGCTCGGCGAGCTTTTTGCGCGCGGCGGCGTCGCCCGCATCCTTTACACCGGCGCATACGTTATCGGCCACCGTCATGTTGGGAAACAGCTGATAGTTTTGGAACAGCAGGGCGCATTTTCGCTCCTGGGGCGACAGGTTGATGCCCGTCGCCGAGTCAAAAAAGGTCACGCCGTTGACGACGATCTTGCCCTCGTCGGGCGTCTCCACGCCGGCGATGCAGCGCAGCGTACAGCTCTTGCCGCAACCCGAGGCACCGAGCAGCGCCACACGATCCTCGCCGGCCTCAAGCTGCATGTCGAGCATAAACCCGGGATAGCGCTTTTTGATATCCAGAACGAGCGACATGGCCTATCGACCTCCCTGCAAAGCGGCATCATCGCGCATGAGCTCGGCCAGCGCCTCGCGATCGATACGCAAGGCATCGCCGCCCGCCGGGTCGAGCGAATCGCCCTGTCCGGCAAGATCTTTGATCCGCTTGCGCTCCGCACGGGAAAGGCCCCGCTCGCGATACTTTTGCGAATGAGCGGTGTACATATTGATGAACAGGATGACCAGGAAACTGAACACGATTACGACGATGACCCAAAAGAGCGCCACCGACGTGTTGCCGCCCATCCACTCAAAGTAGATGGCGATGGGGATGGTCTGGGTAATGCCGGCGTAGTTGCCCGCAAAGAACAGGGTGCAGCCAAACTCGCCCATGGCACGCGCGAAGGCGAGCACCGTGCCGGCGGCAATCGAGGGCCAGCCAAGCGGCATCATGAGCTTGGCAAAGATGCGACGTTCGGACCATCCCAAGGTTCGCGCGGCGTCGAGCATCTGCGTGTCGAGGCTCTCGAAGGCTCCGAGCGCCGTGCGGTAGACCAGGGGAAACGACACCACCACGGCGGATATCACCGCCGCGGGCCACGTAAAGACGATCGAGATGCCATGCGCGATAAGCCACCGACCGACCCCGGTCGATCGACCAAACAGCATGAGGAGCAGAAAGCCGCAAACCGTGGGCGGCAGCACCATAGGGATGGTAAAGACCGAGTCGAGCAGGCCCTTGATACGGCTCGTAGTACCCATGGTCTTCCATGCGGCAAACAGGCCCAGCGCAAAGGAGATCAGCAGGGCGAGGCCGCTCGTTTTGATAGACACCCAAAACGGACGATAGTCGATGTCGCCCAAAAAGGAGGCCAAGGAGGTCAAGGGGCCCTGCTCATCCCG
>CALINZ010000056.1 GCA_938045085.1 uncultured Collinsella sp.
GCCATCGAGGCCCGTCGCGCGATTTAGGTGGCGAGCCTGCTCCTGCCGTATGTTTTCCTCACAGTCGCACGGGGTAGTCATAATTTCCCCGTGCGACTGTGAGTTTGTTGTGCAACAAAGATGCTTCGTATCCGCTTATCGCATGGATGCTTCCGCTCGCATCCTTAATTTGCTCATTCGTTGCGCAACCTTTTGGGTTCGCTGATACACTCAAATATGGATTCGAATGAATGCGCCGCTCCCGAGCGGCGTGTTTTTGTTGGAGGAGAACGCATGCGGCCCGGTGGCACTCAGACAAAGCGCGGCGCCGCGGTGCGCATACGACGCCGACTGGGCTTGGCGTCGCGGGCGTACGCACTGCTATCGTGCTCGCTGGTGCTGGTCATAGCTGGCGTTTCTGCCTATGGCATGACCGTGCCGTCCATGATGCAGGCGCATGCCGCACGCGAACCGCGCGTGGGGCATGAGGTCAAAAGCGATCTGGGCACCACGACTGGATATGCTTGGGCAAGTGTGGTCGGGCATATTGTGTTTGGCACCGACGATGCGGACGGCGCCGAGGCCCCGGACAACGAAGTCACGCTTGCCAATGGCAAAACCATCGTGCTCACCAACACCAAGATCATCGATCGGTTGTCCAACAATAGCGTGGCGGCAACGGTGAATAAGGTCGAGCAGCAAAAGGAGCAGGACGCCCAGCAGTCCGGAAAGCCCGGTAGCTCGGATACTTCTGGCTCCGGCTCGGGTTCATCGAGTTCGGGCGGCGGCTCTGGGTCGGGTTCCTCTACCGGAGGGTCTGGAAACGGCGGCTCGATGGGCGGCAACACTGACAACGATGCAAACTCCGGTGGCCTTTCCGCTGCCGAGGAAGAGAGCATTCACAGTTGGCTTGTGACCAAGTACAACATGCTCGACGGCTACGTTTCTCGTGCCAATGACGTGGTCTCGACCTATAACTCTACGGGAGATCCCAGACCGTGCGACAGCCTGGTCGGGGAGATGTTTGTCATTCGAGCCGAGTTCGGTCGTCAGACATTCTCGCCCCGGTCAAAGTGGTATCAGCAGTATGCCAATCTGTGGGGCTGTTACACCAACCTATGTCAATGGGTCGGCCATTACGGCGATGATGACGTCGCGCTCGGTAACTTCAACAATAACGTGGCGGCGCTTGCCCTATGATGACCGATCTTGCATCCACCACACCACAATCGCTCGGTCGCGATCCCATGG
The DNA here is from genome assembly GCA_938045085.1 of uncultured Collinsella sp. Classification (GTDB taxonomy): domain Bacteria; phylum Actinomycetota; class Coriobacteriia; order Coriobacteriales; family Coriobacteriaceae; genus Collinsella. Next base: position 1,231 of record CALINZ010000056.1, read on the forward strand.
TCGGCCTGCGCCTGGCGCGTGTCGACGGGTTTGAGCCGGCCATTGCGCTCGGTCAGGACGAACTGCCTGCCTATCTGCGCCGTTTTACGATGCTGTTTGCCGACGATGCCACCATGCGCCGTGGCGGTATCGGCCGCGTGACGCGTGCCGTCAACGCCCAAGGCGAGGCCGTGGCACTCAAGCAGCTCATCTTGCCGACGCGCGATGAGTTTGACGACGATGCCGCTCACGAGGCGCTGGTCGCCAAGTTCAAGGCGGCGTTTCGCGAGGAATACGAATGCCATCGCGCCCTTTCGGGCCTTAAGGGCTTTCCCCGCCTCTATGGCTGGGGCGAGGTCGACGGTGTGCCTGCAATTGTCATGGAATGGGTCGAGGGCGAGACGCTCGCCCGCTTGCGTTCGCGACTCGCCGTGGACGATGCCGGACGTCTGTCGCCGCTCGTGGCGGCGCGTCTGGGTCGCGACCTGTTCGATTTGCTCTGCCGTATGAGCCTGGTGGGCGAGGGCTTTGTCCATCGCGATATCTCGCCCGCTAATATTATGGTGCGCATGGCGCGTCTACCGCTTGACCGGCAGCTTGCCGAGGGCACCTTTGACCTGTGCCTGATCGACTTTGGCTCGTCGCTGGCGCTTGAGCCTGCGTCGGCCGTGGCCGGTACCGGCGGCAAGGCGTCGTTTACGGAGCGTTATGCCACGCTGCGTCGCGCGACGGTTGCCTATGCCCCGCCCGAGATGCTCACCGACGATATTCCCGACCTGCGCGCTTTGCGTATGTCGCCGGCGATTGACGTCTACGCCGCGGCAAGCACGGTTTACGAGCTCATTGCCGGCGTCGCGCCATACGAAGCCGCGCCGAGCACTTCGGGCACCTCGGGTTCGCGCAAAAAGACGCGCGACATCGCGAGCCCCTACCGTCTCAAGATGGACACGCGGCCCGATTATCCCATTGGTGCCCATGCGCTCGGTTGTGATTTGACTCAGCTGCTTCGTCGTGAGCCCGATGTGGCGCTCGCTGCGGCCGAGCAGGCCCAGCAGCTAGGGCTTGAGCCGGATTCCGAAGAGCTACGCGATGCGCTGGCGTTTGTCGATGCCCAGCTGTTCGACGTGGTGATGGCCTGTCTGTCCAGCCATCAAAAAGATCGTCCCGAGCCGGCGGCGGTCGAGGCGGCGCTCTCGGCGTTTTGTGACCACTATGCGCAAAATGTCGGTCGTTCGCTCCGCGGCGAGCCGCTCACGCCGTGCCCCATGGATGCGTCTGGCCGCGCGGTTCGTCGCGCGCTGATGGTCGGCGCGACGGTCGTCTGTGGCGTGGTTTGGGCTGTGGTCGTGGTTTCGGCCGCGCTGCTGGCGTCGGGCGCTCGCGTGACGGCGACTTTGGGATCGCTCGTGTGGTCTGGGTCGCTACCGGGTATTATTGCCGCACTGGCGTTGGCGCTGCCAGGCATAGCCGGCGTTGCCGCGGGGGCACTTGCGCGCGATCGGCGCTCGGGGTTCCTGCAGGGTGTGTTTGCGCTTTCTGCCTGCGAGGTTCCGGTGCTGGTTGTGGCTGCATGTAGCGTATTTTCCCAACGCGCCGTGACGGGCGGCCTTGTTGCCGCTCTGGTTGCAACCTATACGCTTACGTGGTTTTTGCTTGCGATGGGCTTTGCCTTTGAACTTCCCGTTTCGGCACCACGACGCACAAAAGCCCAGATGGCGACTCCGCTTGCCGGTGGAGCCGCAGCTGCCCGTACTTTTGGCGGACCTGTCGAAGTATCGTCCGATTCTATTTCTACGACCAAGGAGGCCTAGGTCATGGCATCTCAAGTTGAGCTCACCCCATGCGGGGCCATGTTTGACATCTTTAAGCGCGCGGCGCATCTGAGCCATATCGAGCTGTGCGGCTTGGTGCTTTCGTCCCGTCCGCTCGCCGACGGCCGCAGCCCGCAGAGCCGAGCCGCCGATCGCTCTTGGGTTTCCCGCTTTATCGTCCGCGCGCCGGTCGGCACGCTTCAGCAGCGCTACTTTGCCGAATACGGTACCTCGGCTGCGCGTATTATGTCGCAACTGGCCCTGCGCCAGCGCAATCCCATGGACTCCACGGCTGTGATCAATATGGTGTGCGGTCCTGCAGGTGAACCGATGGTACGCGCGCTCGAAGAGTGCCACCAGGACACGAATCTCTATCGCAACGCGCTCGATCGCCTGTCCCAGGCGGCGGAACTCATGCCCGCCGAGCGCGCCGAGGCCGTGCTGGTGCTGTTTGTCGCCGTCGGTTGTTCGGCGGATGTGCGGTCCTCGGTGAACTATGCCATCGACTACGCGCACGCGACCTGTGGCGGAGGCACATCCACGCCGCGTTCGCTTGGCATGTCGATGACCGCGGGCGAACGCGAACCCGCCCCGGCGCACCCCTTGGGCTTGCTGCGCGTACAAAACAGTTTTGTCGTGAGCGCCCCGCGCTGGATTCAGCCGAGTGAGCAGGGTGTTGAGATTGGCGCGCTGGCCACTGGTGAGGGCGATATTACCGACGTCGGCGACGATGTCTCGGCCCGCCATGCCCATATCTGGTGCGATGCTCAAAATATCTGGCACGTCGAGGACTTGTCGTCCACCAACGGAACCGTGGTGGTAAACGGGGCCACGCGCGTCTGCATTCAGGTCGAACCCGGCCGTTCCGCCCAACTCAATCCCGGCGACGAGCTCAAGCTCGGCGAATCCACTACCTACGCCATTCTCTTCGGTGCCCTCTAGCCGGCAGATAGGGACGTTCCTTTTCTGCCGGCACTTGGGGACACTCCTTGGCGCACCAGAGCCGGTCGCCCAGGGATGGAGGGGCCATTTTGGCCCTTGGCAGTCACCCAAGGTAAACCTTTACCGCCCGCCTATATTTGCCGAAATTACACTTGACGGCGGGGTACAATAAACCCGCATGCGGATTTCCGTTGCGGGCGCTTCCCATCGCCGGGGCGTGCCCGGGAGCATCCGGCATGCGGCCTTTGCGGCGCTCGGTCATGTGCAAGACGGGTAGCTGGGCTTGTGGAGCGCGTGCAGCCCTCCTCGCCTCGGCATGCCTTCTCTCCACGCCATGTACCTGCTGCTGAGCCTGCCTGCCAGATGATTGGAAGCAACAGCGAAAATCCCATCACGCCAACATCCCGGCGATCGCCGGGGCCTGTATACCTATATGAGAGGAGAGGGGTATATGGCGCGTAAGTTTAAGTCTATGGACGGCAACGAGGCGGCCGCATATGTTTCGTATGCGTACACCGAGGTAGCGGGAATCTATCCCATTACGCCGTCCAGCCCGATGGCCGACCATGTCGACCAGTGGGCGGCCCAGGGTCGCAAGAATATCTTCGGCACCCCGGTCAAGGTCGTCGAGATGGAGTCCGAGGCAGGTGCAGCCGGTACCGTTCACGGTTCGCTGGGCGCCGGTGCTCTGACCACCACCTACACGGCTTCTCAGGGTCTGCTCCTGATGATCCCGAACATGTACAAGATCGCGGGCGAGCAGCTCCCGGGCGTCTTCCACGTCTCCGCGCGTTGCGTCGCTTCCCACGCCCTGAACATCTTTGGCGATCACTCCGACGTCATGGCCTGCCGCCAGACCGGTTTCGCCATGCTCGCCGAGGGCAACGTCCAGGAGGTCATGGACCTCTCGCCGGTGGCTCACCTTGCCGCCATCGAGGGCAAGACCCCGTTCCTTAACTTCTTCGACGGCTTCCGCACCAGCCACGAGATCCAGAAGGTCGCCATGTGGGACTACAAGGATCTGGCCGAGATGTGCGACATGGACGCCGTCCAGGCTTTCCGCGATCACGCGCTCAACCCTGAGCACCCGCATACCCGCGGCAGCCACGAGAACGGCGACATCTTCTTCCAGAACCGCGAGGCCTGCAACAAGGTCTACGACGAGCTTCCCGCCGTCGTCGAGGGCTACATGAAGAAGATCAACGAAAAGCTCGGCACCGATTACGGCCTGTTCAACTACTACGGCGCTCCCGATGCCGATCGTGTCGTCGTGTGCATGGGCTCCTTCTGCGACGTGCTCGAGGAAGTCATCGACTACCTCAACGCTCACGGCGAGAAGGTCGGCCTGGTCAAGGTTCGCCTGTTCCGTCCGTTCTCCATCAAGCACTTTGTCGACGTTCTCCCCGAGACCGTCAAAAAGATCGCCGTCATGGACCGCACCAAGGAGCCGGGTTCCATCGGCGAGCCGCTCTACCAGGACGTCGTCTCCGCTCTCTACGAGGCCGGCAAGACGGGCATCAAGGTCGTCGGCGGCCGTTACGGCCTGGGCAGCAAGGACACGCCTCCCGCGTCCGCGTTTGCTGTCTTCGAGGAGCTTAAGAAGGACGAGCCCAAGCGCGAGTTCACCATCGGCATTGTCGATGACGTGACCAACCTGAGCCTGCCCGAGGCCGAGGATGCGCCCAACACCGCAGCCCCCGGCACCATCGAGTGCAAGTTCTGGGGTCTGGGTGGCGACGGCACCGTGGGCGCCAACAAGAACTCCATCAAGATCATCGGCGACCACACCGACAAGTACGTGCAGGCATACTTCCAGTATGACTCCAAGAAGACCGGCGGCGTGACCATCAG
>CALINZ010000057.1 GCA_938045085.1 uncultured Collinsella sp.
GATCACGTACCGCTTCAGCTACGGCTGGCGGCGCATCCACAACCCCGATTCGGGCGAGGACGTGGCCGACGATCTAACGACCACGGAATTCACCATGGCCATGCTCGCCTGTCGCGGGTGGACCAACGCCGAAGTCGCACGCCATATGGGAGTATCGCCGGGCACCGTCAAAAACCGCCTATCAGGAGTGTATGCCAAGCTTGGTATCGGAACTCGCGCCGAGCTGGTTGCCCACATGTTGCGCTAGCGGCCAGACTGCCCGGCGTATCGAAAGCACTCCGGGGGCCTAGCGCTTTCGCGCGCTCAAATTGGACATTTTGACCCTCGAACGGCACTACCGCCACGGGGCACCTTCTCGCAAAATTGGATTATTTCCACCGAAATTTGCGGGATGGGAGCCCAAAATGCTTGATCGCCGTTCGCTACTTATCGCCGGAACATCCTCGCTAGCGAGCATTATGTTGCCTCGCGTGCCGGGAAGCGAAAATGCCTTCCTGCTGCCGTTCGCGCCCACCGCGGCCTATGCCGACGAAGAAGACCCCTTCAAGGTCCTGGTGCTCTCGCGCACCATGTTTGGTGTGGTTGTGATCGACGTCGCCAACAAGAATATGCCCATCAAGGGAGCCCAGGTCACGCTCGCGTCGCGTTATGCCGCGGGCAAGCAGCTCTCCGCCACTACCGACGACGAGGGCACGGCCATCTTTGAGGTCGCGCCTCTTTCGGAAGGCTACGTGGACGAGGCAACGCTTCTCGACGCGTACGACTTTAACGGCGGCATCTCCATTAGCATGGCGGGCTACCGTGATGTCGAGATTCCCCTTGCGCGTATCCAGGGCGGCACCGCCATAACCGCGCCCACGCGTCCGCTTTCCGACGGCGAGCCGTACTTCCGCCAGCTCACATTCGACGAATGGGACATCCAGTACGCTGAAGCCACGTTCGTGACATTGCCGAAGGACGACACGGCAAACGAGCAGCCCGATACGCACGCCTTTACCGTGCAGGCACATCTGCCACAGGGTGGACAGGCAACGCTGCGCATCAACAAAGTGACGCCTGCCGCGGGCAGCTCACCCGAAACCTTCACGCAGATTGGCCAAGTCAAGGCCAGCGCATCGGGTGCGGATAATCTGGCAACGTTCACGCTTGAAGACACGTTCCTCGATGCAGCTTCGGGCCTTCTGGAAGAAGGGTGCAAGCTGCGCTTTGTCCTCGACTACCAGGGCAAAACCTACACGCTCTCATCCCCTATGGCCGTTGTTACCGCGCCGGCGGCAAAGGCGGAATCCGGATCGACCACTATCGTCCCCACTACCATGGACCAAGAGATCACTCCGTTTGATTTCCCGGCGGCGTTTCCCGGCATCGGCGGCAATAAGTTCACGTGCTGGATGCCCTCGTTCCCCATTTTGTTCGATTTCTCGTTTGCTGGGTACGTGCTGTTTGGCGGAGGATACAAACCGGTCGGCTACATGAACGATTCGGGCAATCCGGATCCGGAGTACTGGAAGAAGTCACCGCGCGAGTCGGGTGCCAAGCAGGCAAACCGCTACCTCGACGAGATGGAGGGGAAGTGGAATCAGTACAAGAGTATGAGTGCCGGTTCGGGAACCGATCCAAGAAACACTAAGCTCCTTCGCCACCATTGCACGCTGCTGTTCACGATGGATATCGCCACACAGCTGTACGGCTCGCTCGCCTACGATTGGGTGGGCAAAACCTGGGGTAACAACAACGACCCCGCATACGGCAATATTAAGGCACTCTTTCAAGTAAGAACCGACCTCAATTGGACCGAGCAGTTTACCCTAGGACCGGTGCCGTTTTTCCTAAACGTCAACCCCTGGGTGCTGGCGAAGCTGGCGCTCGCCGTGGGTGCCCACACGCACGGCAGCGGCGCGGCGTTTTTTAAAAACATTTCGCTCGACTATTCAAACACCTCGGGCTCGTTCACCATCCAGATCGGGCTTGCCGTCACCTTTGGCGCCGGCGTTGCAGGCGTCGCTTCGTCTGCCGTGCGCGGCGCCGCATCCCTCACGCTGTTCATTGGGTACGAGAAGGCAGATGGACACCAGCTTCCGCGACTGCGCGTAGGTGCAGACGTCGATGTCGATGTGATACTCCAGTTCGTAATGTTCAAGTGGACCACCAAGGCTTGGTCGGGGTCGTGGCCCACACTCCTCGATTCGTGGAATATGTCGGTGAACAATGGCACCAGTATGTGCTCCAGCGCTCTGAGCTCGCATTGGGTGGAGATACGCCTTACACGTTGGATGCCCGCTTCGGCACGCCCAGCAACATCGAGGCGGGCGGCGTGCCGCAATTTATCGCAT
>CALINZ010000058.1 GCA_938045085.1 uncultured Collinsella sp.
GCCGCTTTCGCAAGCAGCTCTTCGATATGGCAGAGCTGGTTTTCACGCAAGAGCTCCTGGTTGCCCTCGGCGACAAAACAGCCCTTGCCCTGCACGGTGCAGATAAACCCGAGCTGCTCCAGGTCGGCGTAGGCGCGCTTGGTGGTGATGACGCTCACGCCAAGATCGCTCGCGAGCGCACGGATGCTGGGGAGCTTTGCTCCCGCGGCGAGCGTGCCCGAAAGGATCTGAGCTTTGACTTGCGAGGCTATTTGCTCGTAGATGGGTTTGTCGCTCGAATTGGATAGGATGATGTCCACAGCGGCTCCTTAGCTGTTGGGCTACACGTGTATATAACCGGTAAGCACAGTATATATACACTATACACAGTTATGCAAGAGGCAAATACGGATTGGGCCGGTTGCCTAGGCCCCAACTGATGAATTTGTCCTGATAGGCGCCCTGTAACGGCATTTCGCGGCTACAATAGGGCGGTTACATCGACGTAATGCACTTAATGCAAGAAAGGATCCGCATGGCAAGCCTGTCGGATGAAATCTCGTCGCGCCGCACATTCGCGATCATCAGCCACCCGGACGCCGGTAAGACCACGCTTACCGAGAAGCTGCTGCTCTATACCGGCAGCATTCAGACCGCCGGTTCGGTCAAGGGCAAGAGCTCGGCCAAGCATGCCGTCTCGGACTGGATGGACATCGAGAAGGAGCGCGGTATTTCCGTTACCTCCTCGGTCCTGCAGTTCACCTACAACGGCGCCTGCGTCAACATCCTCGATACCCCCGGCCACCAGGACTTCTCGGAGGATACCTACCGTACCCTTATGGCCGCCGACGCCGCGGTCATGGTCATCGACGGCGCCAAGGGCGTCGAGGCCCAGACCAAAAAGCTCTTTAAGGTCTGTACGCTGCGCCACATTCCCATCTTCACCTTTGTGAACAAGCTCGACCACGAGGCTCGCGATCCGTTTGAGCTTATGGAGGAGATTGAGAACGTCCTGGGCATCAACACGTATCCCATGAACTGGCCGATCGGCAGCGGCCGCAACTTCCGCGGCGTATTCGATCGTCAGACCCGTCGCGTTATCGCCTTTGAGGGCGATGGCCACGCCAACGCCACCAAGAAGGTCGCCGAGGTCGAGGCCGAGCTGGGCGACCCCGCCATGGATGAGCTCATCGGCGAGGAGAACCATAAGAACCTGATGGATGACATCGAGCTGCTCGATGGCGCCGGCGATGAGCTCGACTTGGATGCTGTGGCCTGCGGCAAGCTGAGCCCGGCGTTCTTTGGCTCGGCGCTCACCAACTTTGGCGTGGAGCCCTTCCTCAAGGAGTTCTTGCGTCTGGCCCCGACGCCGCGCGCCTATACCGATACGCTCACCAGCGAACCGGTCGATCCCTGCCGCGACGACTTTAGCGGCTTTGTGTTTAAGATCCAGGCCAACATGGACAAGAACCACCGCGACCGCATCGCCTTTGTGCGCATTTGCTCGGGTAAGTTCGAGCGCGGCATGGACGCCTTCCACGTGCAGGGCAACCGCAAGCTTAAACTTGCCACGGGCACGTCGATGATGGCCGATGACCGCGCCATCGTGGACGAGGCGTACGCGGGCGATATCGTGGGCCTCTTCGACCCGGGTATCTTTAGCATCGGCGACACCGTGTGCTCCGGCAAGCGCCACGTGCAGTATCCGCAGATCCCGACGTTTGCCCCCGAGATGTTCGCTCGCATTACGCAGGTCGATACGCTCAAGCGCAAGCAGTTCGTCAAGGGTATGGAGGAACTTGCCCAGGAGGGCGCCATCCAGATCTTCCGCGAACTGGGTGCCGGCATGGAGAGCGTCATCGTGGGCGTGGTCGGCGTGCTGCAGTTTGAGGTACTCGAGCGCCGTCTCAAGGCCGAGTACCGTGTTGAGGTTCGTCGCCAGCCGCTGCCCTATACGGACATCCGCTGGATCCAGAACGACCCCGACACCATCGATATCCCGGCCCTTTCGCTCACGCGCGACACGCTGCGCGTCGAGGACATGCGCGGCGGCAAGCTGCTGCTGTTCACGAGCCCGTGGAACGTGGATTGGGCAACCGACCACAACCCCGACCTTATCCTGTCGGAGTTTGGCAACGTAGCGTTTTAACGCATCGGCGCGGTGGCCCTGCGGGGCTGCCGCGCCGGTTGCTTGCCTGATGCCGTGTGAGCGGCTATCATACCCACCGTCGTCTTAAGACCGAGGCGTCCGAGCAGTTCGGGTCCGATATCCTGCTCGTTAAACCTAAAACCAAAGGAGTACATAATGATCAAGAAGGTCATGGAGGACTACAAGGTCCTGTTGCGGAGCATTCCCGCGGCAACGGTTTCGCTGTTTTTCGTGAGCGTCATCATGATGAACCTGCTGGCCAACAAGGAGCTTATCAGCCTGCCGTATCTGGCACTCGATTGCGGCTTTGTGGTGAGCTGGGTTTCGTTTTTGTGCCAGGACATGATCTGCAAGCGCTTTGGCGCCAAGGCATCCATCAAAATCTCTATCCTCGCGCTGCTGGTCAACCTTGCCGTGAGCCTGTGCTTTTGGGCATGCTCGCTTACGCCCGGCATGTGGGGCGCTTACTACGACACGGGCATGATCGAGGTCAACACCGCCCTTAACGCCACCATCGGCGGCACCTGGTACGTGGTGCTGGGCTCTTCGCTTGCCATGCTCGTTTCTGCCGTGGTTAACTCCACGCTTAACCAGTCGCTCGGCCGTATGCTCAAAAAGAATAACTTTGCGAGCTTTGCCTTCCGCTCCTATGTGTCTACGGGTGTTGGCCAGTTTATCGACAACTTGGTCTTTGCCATTGTGGTGAGCCACACGTTCTTTGGTTGGACCTGGGTGCAGGTCCTTATGTGCTCGCTGACCGGCGCTGTCGCCGAGCTGCTGTGTGAGGTCTTCCTGAGCCCCGTGGGATACAAGGTCGTGCGCGGCTGGGAGCGCGAGAACGTGGGCTCCGAGTACCTCGAGCGCCACGCAACCGCCTAAGGAGCAAGTATGCGGGTTTTGATCACGGGCGCTTCGGGCGGTATCGGAGCCGCGTGCGTGCAGCGCTTTTTGGACGAGGGCCACGAGGTCGTGGGCTTTGATCTTTTGCCATCGACGATCGAACACGAGCGCTACCGCCATCTGATCGTTGATGTACGCGAGCCGGACTCGTTTCCAGGCGATCTTGAACCCCAGGTAATCGTGAACGTTGCCGGTACGCAGGATTCGGCCGACGATATTGCTGCCAACCTGCGTGGCACCATCAACGTGACCGAGCACTACGCCTTTGTGGGGGAGGGGCTTGCCGCCAAGCCTGCGCCGACTATCAAATCCGTGGTCAATGTGGGATCCGCGAGTGGGCATACGGGATCGGAGTTTCCCGCCTATGCCGCCAGCAAGGGCGGCGTTATCGCCTACACCAAGAACCTTGCAAACCGTCTGGCGCCGCAGGCCATCGCCAACAGTGTGGACCCGGGCGGCGTTATCACGCCGCTCAACCGTTGCGTGATGGAAGACGAACACCTGTGGAGCCAGATTATGGAGCTCACGCCGCTTAGGCGCTGGGCCACTGCCCAAGAGATTGCCGAGTGGATCTACTTTGTGGGCGTGACCAACCGGTTTATGACCGGACAGAGCCTGTTGATCGATGGCGGCGAGGCCGGCCGCACGCAATT
>CALINZ010000059.1 GCA_938045085.1 uncultured Collinsella sp.
CCGGGGTCGACACGCGCAATTTTGCCGCCGCACGCGAGAAGCTTCCCAGCTCCGCGGCGGCCGATATGGCCTCGAGTCGTCGATCGTACACGTCAATCTCCCGTTTCCAGACGCATGGCAATGAACTGCCGAAGGGGGTCGTTTTGGCAGGTCGCGCGCTCAATTGAGAAAAAACTGCATCGCACAGTGTAAACCTATGGTTAACGCCATTCTAACAAATATGCAATTCACCTGCGCAAATGCAAAGCATACGATAACCAGCGAAAACCACGTGGGTCGGTTAATGGGAGCGACCCACCGGGAGGCACAAGAAGGGAAGTTCCTATGAGCAACTGGCTTAAGCTCGAGGGCGATGTCTGCGCCGTGACCGGCGCACTCGGCGGTATGGGCGTCGAGATCTGCCGCGAGTTCGCCCGCAACGGCGCCAATGTCGTCCTGCTCGACCTGGACGAGGAGAAGGTCAAGGCCGCAGCCGCCGACCTCGCCGCCGAGTTTGGCATCCACGCCGAGGGTTACAAGATGAACGCCACCGACGAGGCCGAGGTTCAGGCCGCCGTCGATGCCACCATCGCCGACTTCGGCCGCGTCGACGTTCTCGTCAACACCGCCGGCATCCTGCGCTTCGCCGCCATGGAAGACCTGCCGCTGAGCGACTGGGAGCAGGTGCTCAACGTCAATCTCACCGGCTACTTCATCACCTCGCAGCGCTTTGGTCGCGAGATGATCAAGGCCGGCCAGGGCCGCTTGGTGCACATCTCGACCGTCGCCAGTCACTCCCCCGAGACGTTCTCGGGCGTGTACAGCTCCACCAAGGCGGGCGTCAACATGATGTCCAAGATGCTCGCCGCCGAGTGGGGCCCCTACGGCGTCCGCTCCAACTGCGTCGAGCCCTGCTTCGTCAAGACCCCCATGTCGGCCAACTTCTACGCCGACCCCGAGGTCGAGAAGAGCCGCAGCCGTCTGATCGCCACGCGTCGCATCGGCGAGGTGAGCGATATCGCCAACGCCGTCATGTTCCTGGCGTCCACGCGCTCGGACTTCACCACCGGCGACGCCATCAAGGTCGATGGCGGCTTCTCCAACATGATGGGCGACCTCACCGCCAAGCCCGGCGGCCGTCGCGCCTATGCCGACAACTACCTTAAGAACAAGGGTGTCGAGCTCTGGTCCGATGAGTCCGGCGTCGCAAAGCCAACTGACCAGTAAACCAACCTGACAGGGAGGCCCCGCGGACACGCCCGCTCCTCCCCCGTATCGATTAGAAAGAGTCCAATGGCTTCCACCAACTCCAACAAGGGTCGCGCCGTCGTGCTTTCCGCCGCGTGCGTCACCATGTTCTTCATCAGCTCCATCGCGCTGTATTCCGTCGTGAGCAAGAACCTGCTCGCCGTCTACCCCGAGTGGTCCAGCGCTCTTACCTGGGCCTTCCCCGTCTTCCAGACCATCATGGCCGTGACGGGCATCTTCGCCGGCCGCATCTCCGATAAAATCGGCCCCCGCAACGTCGTGATCGCCGCCGCCGCGTGCTACGGCCTGGGCTGGTTCATGTCCGGCACCGTCACCGAGCCGTGGCAGTTCTACCTGTGGTTCTCGCTCGTCGCCGCCATCGGCAACGGCCTGGGCTACAACCCCGCGCTCACCACCGGCCAAAAGTGGTTCATCGACAAGAAGGGTCTCGCCTCCGGCATCACCCTGGCCGCTTCGACCGCCGGTCCCGCCGTGCTGTCCCCGGTGCTCGCCTCGCTGCTCATCCCGAGCCTGGGCATCTTTGGCGCCCTTAAGGCGCTCGGCGTCATCTTCTTTGTGACGATCGCCGCCTCCGCCCTGTTCCTGAAGGCCCCCGAGGCCGGTTGGCTGCCCGAGGGCTTCGAGGCCCCCAAGGGCGGCGCGCACGCTGGCACCTTCGGCGACCTCACCCCGGGCGAGATGGTCAAGACCCCGCGCTTCTGGGTCCTCATCGTCACCTTCGCCTTTGCCGCCACCGCGGGCACCCTGCTCGTGGGCAAGGTTGCCTCCATCGCCGCCGTTCAGCTCTTCGCCGACCCCACGAGCGCCGCGGCCGTCGCCCTCGGCGGTGTGGTGGTCTCCGTCAACACCTGCGCCAACCTGGTCGGCCGTCTGTCCTTTGGCCAGATCATCGACAAGCTCGGCGCCTATAAGTCGCTGCTCATCAGCCTTGTCGTCACCATCGTCGCACTCGTCATCATGTCGATGAGCTTTACGCAGGCCATGTTCTTTGTGGCGCTCGCTCTGCTCGGCTTTAGCTTTGGCGCTCTGCTCGTCATCTACCCGCCGCTCACCGGTGGCGCCTTTGGCACCAGTAACATCGGCGTCAACTACGGCATCATGTTTTTGGGTTATGCCGCTTCCACCTGGATCAGCCAGCCCATCACCGCCGTGCTGTATCACGCCGAGGCCGGCAGCGCCGCCTACCAGCAGTCCTTCTACGGCGCCATTGTGATCGCCGCCATCGCCGTCGTGCTCACCGTCTACATGATGGTCTCCGACAGCAAGAAGAAGTCCGCCTAGTTTTACCGATGCGACAAAGGGACAGCCCCTTTGTCGCATTCCACCGGTCACCAGTATTAAGGAGTCGAAATGTCTGAGCTCAACCCCGTCCGCATTGCCGTTATCGGCGCCGGCGCCATGGGCCGCAACCACATCCGCTTTGTCACCGAGGAGCCCGAGGCCGAGCTCGTCGCCATCGCCGACGCCTTTGAGGGCGCCCGCGCCACGGCCGAGGCCGCCGGCGTGCCGTTTTACACCGATCCCGCTCAGATGATGGACGAGGTCAAGCCCGAGGCCGTCATTATCGCCACCCCCAACGACCTGCACCTGGGCGTTGCCCGCGAGGCTGTAAAGCGCAACATCGTGCCGCTGGTCGAAAAGCCGATCTCCAACGACCTGGAGGATGCCCAGGCCTTCGCTGCCGAGGCCGAGACCGCCGGCGTGCCCGTGCTCGTGGGTCAGCACCGTCGCCACAACCCCTTCGTCAACAAGGCCAAGGAGATCATCGAGTCTGGCGAGCTGGGCAAGCTCACCGTGTCGAGCTTCCACTACATGATCTATAAGAATGACGAGTACTTCGACGTCGAGTGGCGCCGCAAGAAGGGCGCCGGCCCGATCCTAGTCAACCTGGTGCACGACGTCGACCTGCTCCGCTACCTGCTGGGCGAGCCCGTTGCCGTCCAGGGTATGCAGTCCAGCGCCGCCCGCGGTTTTGAGACCGAGGACTCCGCCGTGGTCAACGTCCGTTTTGCCGATGGCGCGCTTGCGAGCATGACCATCTCCGACGCCACCGCCAGCCCCTGGAACTGGGAGGCAACCGCTCGCGAGGATCCGCAGTACCGCCCCTTCGACGCCGACGCCTACTTTATCGGCGGCACTAAGGGCGCCCTGTCGCTGCCCCGCCTGCACCAGTTCTCCTACGACGGCGCCTCTAACTGGCACAAGCCGCTGGAGATGGAGATTCCGGCCGTCGACCCGGCGCTGCCGCACAAGATGCAGCTCAAGCACTTTGTGAAGGTTGTCCGCCGCGAGGCCGAGCCCGTCGTGACCCCCGCCGACAACGTCAAGACGCTCACGCTTCTCAACGCCATCAAGGAGGCCGCCGAGACCGGCCAGCTCGTCGAGCTGTAATGCCTTAAGAGCGACCGCGGCAGAAATCCCATGCCGAGCCCCTTCGGTCCGCCACCAACAAGCCCCTCTTCTTTGCCCCGCGTGCAGCCTCCTGCCCGCGGGGCCTTTTGCTACCTTGCCGACGATTTTTCAGAAGCGGGGACTATTTTGCGCCTCAGCTTGGTTCGTTCGCCACGAACGAGCCTATCTACTACGTTTAGCCAACCACCCTCAACCATACCGAATTTCGCGAAATAAAAACCGCAGGTAAACGGCTTGCCGATTTTCGGAAAACTTAGGTATGGTCAGCCCCTACGGGTAAAACGTAGTAGATAGGCCATTTTCGTGGCGCGGCCCCAAAACAGCCTTTTGGGACGGGTGGTATCCTTGGTAGCCCTGTGCTGCAAACGCACCTTAAACGCAAGGAGTCCCATGAATCTTATCGCCCAGCTTGCCCACGAGCTCAACCTTAAGGCCGCCAACATCGAGGCGACCGTTAAGCTCATCGACGAGGGCAACACCATTCCCTTTATCTCGCGCTACCGCAAGGAAGCCACGGGCGGCATGGACGACGTCGCCCTGCGCGCGCTCGACGAGCGCCTGTCCTACCTGCGCAATCTTGAGCAGCGTAAAGAGGACGTCATCCTGCTCATCGACGCCCAGGGCAAACTCACGCCCGAACTCGAGCAGCAGATTCGCGAGGCCACGCAGCTCCAGCGTGTCGAGGACCTCTACAAGCCCTACCGCAAAAAGCGCATGACTCGCGCGCAGAAGGCCCGCGAGGCCGGACTGGAGCCGCTCGCCAACATGATCATCATGCAGGCCTCGGCCAAGGGCAGTGCGCTCGACGCCGCCGCAGCATACGTCAATGAGGAGGCCGGCTTCGACACGCCCGAAAAGGCGCTCGCCGGCGCCGCCGACATCGTGGCCGAGACGGTAGCCGAGGACCCGGAGAACGTCGCCGATCTGCGCGCCTTTACGCAAAACACCGCCGACATCGTCGTCGAGGCCACCGACCCCACCGAGAAGACCCCCTACGAGCCCTACTACAACTTTGACGAGCCGCTGCGCCGTATACCCAACCACCGCGTGCTGGCTATCGACCGCGGTGAGCGCGAGGGCAAGCTCCGCGTGCGCATGAACGTCGACGCCGCTGCCGCCACGGCACGCCTCGGCAGCCGTTGGCCCCGACGCCAGGGCGTGTTTGCTCCCATCTTCGATGCCGCCATCGCTGACGGTTACAAGCGCCTCATGGCCCCCTCGCTGGAGCGCGAGGCCCGCGCCAAACTCACCGTCCGCGCGCAGACCGAGGCCATCAATGTCTTTGCCAAGAATCTCGAGGGCCTGCTCTCGGCACGCCCCGTGCGCGGCGCCCGTGTGCTCGCGCTCGATCCGGGCTACCGCACCGGCTGCAAGGTCGCCGTCATGGACGAGACCGGCAAGCTGCTCGACCACGGCGTGGTCTACCCCACCAAGCCGCGCCACGACGTCGCCGGCACCAAGCGCGAGCTCGCCCGCCTCGTCAAGAAGGACGGCGTCAACACCATCGTCATCGGCAATGGCACCGCCAGCCGCGAGACCGAGGAAGTCGTCTCGGAGTTCATCGCCGAGCAGGCGCCTGAGCTGCGATACACCATCGTCAACGAGGCCGGCGCATCGGTGTACTCCGCCTCCGAGCTCGCCAGCCAGGAGTATCCCGACCTGGACGTCACCGTGCGTGGCGCCATGAGCCTGGGCCGCCGCCTGCAGGACCCGCTGGCAGAGCTCGTCAAGATCCCGCCCCAGTCCATCGGCGTGGGCCAGTACCAGCACGACCTTGACCAGACCGAGCTTTCGCGCACCCTGGGCCACGTGGTTGAGGACGTCGTCAACCGCGTGGGCGTCGACGTAAACACCGCGAGCGCGAGCCTGCTGGGATACGTATCGGGCATCACGCCGAGCGTGGCCAAAAACATCGTGGCCTACCGCGAGGAAAACGGCGCCTTTACCGATCGCCGCCAGCTCAAGAAGGTCCCCAAGCTGGGACCCAAGGCATATCTCAACGCCGCGGGCTTCCTGCGCATTAGCGGCGGCAGGAACCCACTCGACGCGACAAGCGTCCACCCCGAGAGCTACGAGGTGGCCACGTCCGTCCTAGAACGCGCCGGCGTTAAAGCAAGCGAGCTCAGCCGCGGCGGCGTGCCCGACATCGAGCGCCGCCTGGGCAGCATCTCGGCGCTGGCAAGCGACCTGAACTGCGGCACCCTCACGCTCATCGACATCGTTAACGAGCTCAAGAAGCCCGGTCGCGACCCGCGCGATGACGCGCCCGAGGTGGTCTTTAGCCGCTCGGCGCTTTCCATCGACGACCTGGAACCCGGCATGGAGCTCAAGGGCACGGTGCGCAACGTCGTGGACTTTGGCGCCTTCGTCGACGTGGGCGTGCACCAGGACGGCCTCGTGCATATCTCCAAGCTGGCCAATCGCTTTGTCAAGCACCCGAGCGACGTGGTGCGCGTCGGCGACACGGTCAAGGTGTGGGTAGAAAAGGTCGATCGCGACCGCAAGAAGATCTCGCTCACCATGGTGCAGGGAAAGTAAACCGCCAAAGCAAAGGTACCCCCTGTAGCGATGTGCAAAATCGCGAGTATTCTGCAAATTCCACCGTTCCGGATGCCCCTCAGAGACGAAAAAGCAAAAAACAGCCCCCGTTTTAGCGTCGTCAGAGCCAAAACGGGGGCCGTTCCATGCTTCGGTCAACTGATAAAGACCTTTACCTTGCTGAATACTCTCAATTTTGCACGGCGCAGGCGGGGGTACCTTTGCCCACGGCAGGATATGGAAGCCAATCGCCAACTTGCTGGCAAGCTCGTGCCGGCAGCCCCGGCCTTTCCTTTGCCTAGCGCGACCCTCGCGGAGCGCGTGAGCGATAGGGAAAGGAAAGGCCGGGGCGAACAGCCCACGGTACAGTCGGTGTTCGCGCTACGGCAGGATATGGAAACCGAGCGCCGCGATATCCTTGGCAAAACCGCGCACGGTATCGAGCGAGACCTCGTACGGGTCGCGACCAATGTTCTTGCGCTTGGCCAGGATGCTGTTGGGCACCGTAATGATCTGGCAACCGCAGGCCTCGGCCTGGTAAATGTTGATGAGCTCGCGCGTGGACGCCCACAGGACCTCGCAGTTGGGCTTTGCGGCGGCCTTCTTGACCGACTCCGTCATAAACGGAATGGGGTCGACGCCGGTATCGGCGATGCGGCCGGCAAAGAGCGAGATGATGGACGGCGTCTCGGCGTCAACGGCCTCGACCATCTCATCGACCTGCGTAGGCGTAAAGATGGTGGTGACGTTGACCTTGATGCCGTCGGCCGAAAGCTTGCAGACCAGCTCGGCGGTGGACTCGCCCTTGGTGGTCACGCACGGAATCTTGACGTAGACGTTCTCGGCCCAGGTAGCGATCTCGCGCGCCTCGACCTCCATGGTCTCGACGTCGTCGGCAAAGACCTCAAACGAGACGGACACATCGGTGATGTGGGTCAGGACCTCCTTGGCAAACGCGCGGTAATCCGTCACGCCGCCCTTCTTCATAAGGGACGGGTTGGTCGTGAAACCCTGAACGTTGCCGTTCTCGTACATGTCGAGCATGCCCTCGAGGTTTGCACCGTCAGCGAACACCTTGATTGCCATCTGCCTGATTCCTTTCGTTAGCATACGGCCGATAAACTGCTAAACACTTTACCTACGTTTATCAAGGCGTGAGCTGCGGTTTTTTATCTTCTCGGCGAACGGTATAAACACCTCAGTGTTTGGATTGATAAATCGATTGAGCATGCAAAAGCGAAGAGTCGCAGTTTGAGCAAACGTCAGAACGCGGGATTCATTAGATGAGGCCGAAATGCTGCATCGCTGTGACGGTACCGTCGTGTGCGACATCGTCGGTCACGTAGTCGGCGAGCGCCTTGACCTCGGGCATGGCGTTGCCCATGGCCACGGCTGTCTCGACGGCGGCGAGCATGCCCAGGTCGTTGCCCGAATCGCCAAAGCCAAAGGTGCGCGCATTTCCCTCGCGGCCCAGATACGCCAGCGCTCGCGCCACGCCCACGCCCTTGTCAATGCCCTTGGGGCTCAGCTCGCGATTCTGGCCACCGGTGTTGCACAGCTCAAACTCGCAATCGATAAAGCCGTCATCATTGGCCACGCGAGCCAAACTGGGCACACTGAGGCATACCTTGCCCACGCGCAGACTGCCGTCGACGCGCATTTCCTCGGTGCTGTGCACCACAGAAGTGCCGATCAGAGACGACTGCTCAACACCCGCGGGTTCCAGGGCAAAAGTAGCAACGTTGGTCTCGAAAAAGGCCTCAATCCCTGCTGCGGCCATACGGCGCGCAAGCTCCTCGATAACGTCCTCGTCAAAGCAGTCCTCATGCACCACGCGGCCCTCGACCTCGAGCGTCGCTCCCGCCATGGCAACGACACCCGCCGGGTTCAGCGCGCGCAGGCCATCGGCAATCAGCCACAAGGGACGACCCGTGCAGATAAATGCCTGGTGACCCGCATTGCGCAGGCGACCAAATGCATCGACAACAGCCTTCGACGGATGGACTGCATTGAAGTCCTTATCGGTCATATCGTCGGGATCGAACGACGTCAGCGTGCCGTCCACGTCAAAAAAGAGCACGGCGGAATCGGGGCACGCATCAATCATATGGGTTCCTTTCGGGGGCGAGAGTAAACGGAGTATCCATCATATAATGGAGCGACGCAACCAGAGAGGTCACCCATGGAATTTTACGCAAGCTGCCCCGAGGGCTTTGAGTCCGCACTCGCCGATGAGCTTAAACGCCTCGGGCTTTCGCATGTTCGCCGGCTGAAGGGCCGCGCTACATTTGAGGGCGAGCTCGAGCAAGGCTACCGAGCATGCCTGTGGTCGCGCCTGGCGAGCCGCGTGTTCGTGGTGCTCGGGCGCTTTGAGGCGCAGAATGCCGATGAACTGTACGATAGCGTTTACGACATCGCCTGGGAGAGCATCGTCCGCCCCGGCGCCACCATCGCCATCACAGCCCGCGGCGTGACCGAGCAGCTGCGCAACACGCGTTTCTCGGCCCTGCGCGCCAAGGACGCATTGTGCGACTGCCTGGCCGAGACCACGGGCCGTCGCGCCGATGTCGACGCCGCCAATCCCGATGTTCACCTGCTGCTTTCGCTGCGCCAGCGCCGCGCGAGCATCAGCCTGGATCTTTCGGGCGACCCGCTGTTCAAACGCCTGCCGCCCGCAGCGACCCGCGCCGGCGAGGGCGCGCACGTGCTGCGCCCCGACTACGCCGCCCTGGTGCTGGCGCAGGTCGGCTGGACCGCACTGTGCGAGCGCGAGCTGACGGCCGACGACTACGAGAACGAGGCCCTGCCCACGCTGGTCGATGCCTCGTGCGCCGGCGGCGGCCTGCTGCTGGAGGCCGTGAACATTCTGACTGACCGCGCCCCGGGCGCCGCACGCGAGCGCTGGGGCTTTGAGGGCTGGCAGCTGCACGACGCCGCTCTGTGGGAGCAGCTGCTTGCCGAGGCGCGCGAGCGCGAAGCGGCAGCGCGCGAGCGCCAGGCGCGCATCGTGGCTGTAGACATCGACCCCGCCGCCCGCAAGACCGCCGAGCGCATGGTCAAGTGCGCCGGCTATAATCGTTTTGTCGACTTTTGCGCTGCCAAGCCAGCCACCGTGCTGGACCATGCGGGCGCCGTCGCCGGTGCCGCCGTGGTCGCGGATACGACCGAGACCCCGCTTTCGCTCATGCACGACGCCATGACGCTCATCGGCGAACTGCGCCGCGCGCCCGAGCTTGCCGCAGCGCCGGTCGCCGCGCTCACCCGCGACGGATTGCTGGCCCGCGCGCTCCATGCCGAGCCCGCGCGCTCCATCGCCGTCATGCCCAATAACGAGGAGGCGGCTCTTGAGGTTTGGCCCTCGCTCGACCACGCCGCCGCGGCATTCGAAGCTGCGACCAGCGCAGATGCCGAGGCCGAGGTCGCGGATGCCAACGAAGCCAACGACGAAGCCGCCGCTTCCTCCATGCCCGAACCTGCCGCCACGCTCGACCTGGGCGACGGCAAGCCGCTGCCCGTGCTCATCCCCGAGTCCGAGCAGTTCGCCAACCGCCTGCGCAAGAATGCCCGTCTGCGCCGCAAGTGGGCCAAGCGCGAGGGCGTGAGCTGCTACCGCGTCTACGATGCCGACCTGCCCGACTACTCCGCCGCCATCGACCTGTACGAGGGCTGCCCGCAGACGCCGGGCCGCTGGCTCGTCATCGCCGAGTACGCCGCGCCTAAGACCATCGACCCCGCGATGGCCCAGGCCCGCATGCTCGACATCTTGGCCATCGCGCCGCGCATCCTGGATGTTTCGGCCGAGCACGTGCACGCCAAGGCCCGCATGCGTTCGCGCGGCGGCTCGCAGTACGGCAAGCAGGGCGCCGGCAAGGGCGCATCGGGCGAGCGCGCCAACATCGCGCGCCGTCGCCTGCCGCTCATCGAAGAGGGCGGACTCACCTTTGCCGTCAACTTTGACGACTACCTGGATGTGGGCATCTTCCTGGACCACCGTGTCACCCGCAACCTGGTGCGCGAGCACGCCAAACAGGCGCGCCGCTTCCTCAATCTGTTCGCCTACACCGGCACCGCCACCTGCTATGCGGCAGACGGCGGCGTCGAGGAGACCGTGACGGTCGACCTCTCCAACACCTACCTGGACTGGGCCGAGCGCAACATGCGCCAAAACGGCTTTGTGGGACCGCAGCATCATTTTGTGCGCGACGACGTGCTCGCCTGGATTCGCGATCAGCGCCAGACGCGCAACCGCTGGGACCTGATCTTTGTCGATCCGCCCACGTTTTCGAACTCGTCCAAGATGGGCCGTCGCACCTGGGATGTCCAGCGCGACCATGTTGAGCTTTTGGCCGGCGTATCGCGCCTGCTCGCACAGGGCGGGCATGCCATCTTTAGCTGCAACCTGCGCGGCTTCCGCCCCGAGACGCGCAAGCTCGCACGAGCGGGCGTCGTGTTGGAAGACATTACGGCGCAGACCATCCCCGAGGACTTCGCACGCAACCAGAAGGTGCACCACTGCTATATCGTGCGCCGCCTGCCCATCGAGGATGCCATGGCCGAGGTCGGCTTTAGTGCCGAGGAGATTGCAGAGCGAACCGAGGAGCTGCGCAACCCCGAGGCCCGCAAGTCTCGTGCAACGGCGCCCGCGCACGCGCAGGCTCGCGACCGAGGGTCGCACGGCAACGGCAAACCCTCCCCCGCCGGCAAGCTCAAAAAGAAGAAGTTCTACGCCAGCAAGCCCAAGGGCAAATAGACAAAGTTGCGGTGGAATAGGGACTGCTTTGCCTGGAATTAGGCAAATTTAGACCGTATTTCACCGCAACTCATAGTGGGATGGTGGTTGGCAATCTAGCCTTGGGTGACCAATCGGTAACCGATACCCACATGCGTCTGGATATAGCGCGGATGCGCGGGGTCGGATTCGATCTTCTTGCGCAGCGTGCCCATAAAGACACGCAGGCTTGCCAGGTCGCTCTTGGTCGCCGTGCCCCAAATCTCGTGCAGGATAAACTGGTGCGTCAGCACCTTGTCGGCGTTATGCGCCAGCAGGCACAGGAGCTTGTACTCGATCGGCGTCAGATGCAGCTCCTCGCCATCCATCGTGGCGATGCCGGCATCAAAATCGATATGCAGCTCACCGGTATCGAACGAGCCCTCGGAAGCAACGCCGCCCGTTTGCGCATACGAAAGGCGCCTGAGCGTCGTGCGAATGCGCGCGAGCAGCTCCTCGACCGAAAACGGCTTGGTCAGGTAGTCGTCGGCGCCGGCATCGAGCGCGCGAATCTTGTCCGCATCCTCGCTGCGCGCCGAGACCACGATGATCGGCATGCCCGACCATGCGCGCACCGACTCCACCACCTTGACGCCGTCCATATCGGGCAGGCCCAGATCGAGCAGCACAATGCTCGGTGCCTGCGATGAGGCAGCGGCGATGGCGGCATGGGCGGTCTCCACAGCCATATGACGCAAGCCGTGCGCCTCGAGCGCGGCAACGATTAAGTTGCGAACGGCGGGGTCGTCCTCGACAACCAAGATGAGCGGTTTTACGGCAGAGTTCGGCACAGCGTTACTCCTTATCAAACGAAACGTCGGCGGCGGGAAGCTCAATCGTAAAGACCGAGCCATGCGGGTCCGCCGCGGCAACCTCTATGCTACCGCCATGCGCCAGCGCAATGGAGCGGCAGAGCGAAAGTCCCAAGCCCACGCTGCGGTGGCTGTCGGCCAGGCCATGGTTGGCGGTGTAGAACGACTCAAAGATCCGCTCGCGGTCCTCGGGTGCGATGCCCGACCCGTCATCGGCCACCGAGCACGTCACGTGCCCATCGTCGACGCCAATCGAAATCACGATATGCGAGCCTGCGGGCGTATAGGTGATGGCGTTGTTCACCAGATTGACCACCAGCTGCACCATCAGGCGCGCATCGACATTGACGAGCGCCGGCTCATCGCACGGCACCACCTTAAGGTCGTGCTCGCGCACGGCAGGGTTCACGTGGCGCAGTGCCTCCTCGACGATATCGTCCATGAGCTCGAGCGTGGTCGACAGGCGCATGCCGCCACCCTCGAGCTTGGTGATAGCGAGCAGATTCTCGACAGTGGCGTTGAGCCATTGCGCATCCGAGCGAATAGACAGGAGCAGGCCGCGGCGCGTCTGGGCGTCGAGCACGGCGGTGCCGGTCGAGCCCTGGTCGAGCAGCACGTCGGCATTACCCGAAATACTGGTGAGCGGTGTGCGCAGGTCGTGCGAGATGGAACGCAGCAGGTTGGCACGCAGCTGCTCGTTTTTGGCGAGCACCGCCGCCTCCTCGCGGGCCTCCATGGCGCGGGCGCGATCGAGTGCCAGCTCGCCTTCGCTCACGATGGCATCGGCAAGTGTCCGCTCCTCGTGCGTCAGCACGTCGGGCTCGGCAACGATAGCCAGCACGCCCACCACCGAGGCGGGGTCGCCCGAGCGCACGAAGCCGTCGCCCGTGCGAACCGTCAGGTAGATGCCATAAAACGCCGAACCGCCAAACGTGGCGTCGAGCGGCGTTCCCACGTAGGCGGACGCCGAGAGCCTCGGCGGCATCTGCGGCGCCAGCTCGTGCACCGGGGCGGCATCGCCCACGGCCGTGTACGTCGCACGCGGCAGCAGGTCATCGCCCTCGGCGTCGGCGCTGTACCACACAACCGGACAGCCCGAAAGACGCGCCAGCTGCGTGGCCATGGCGTGAACGATCTGATGCTGATCGGCGCACCGCTGCAGCATGCGGTTGGTCTCGAGCACCATATGCGTGCGGCGGTCGCTGGCGGCAGCCTGTGCCAAGGCGCGGCGCAGGGCCAACGCAATCGAGCTCGACACAAGCGAAACCACGAACATGATGAAGAACATGCCGGGATAGCCGCGGTCGATAAGCGACAGCGAGTAGCGCGGGTCGACAAACAAAAAGTTGTAGAGCGCCACGGCGGCAGCCGAGCTCAGCAAGCAATACAGGCGACTCCAGGTAAAGAATGCGCACAGCTGAACGGCGAACACATAGACGATCATGATGCTCGGCGCGAGACCCGGATGGTCGAGCAGCGCGCCCACAATCGTCGCCGCGACCAGCAGCCCCACCGATACGCAGGCGTCATACAGAGGAGTGCGGCGCGTCAGCGTTGTGCGCCGCCACCAAAAGCTATCGGCAATATCGCCGTCCGTACGGACGTCCATCAGCGTCCCGCCCCTCTCTCAAAAACAAAAACCACCACAAAGGGGACAGGCACCCTTGTGGTGGTTTCCCCTTGTGGTGGTTCCAAGTGTAAAGCCTTTGCAACCTGCGGTCGTTAGACAAACAGCACGTGCGCGAGCAGTGCGCACACGCACGCCGCGACAAGCACCGTCACCACGATCGAAATCACGCGGTCGGCCATATCCATGTTGGCCCGATTCGTAAAGAACCGATCTTCGGCAGCATCGGCGCGTACCTCACGCACCAGCTCGGTCGCAAGATCGCAACCGTCAAGCACCTTTGCATCCATGGTTTCCTCCCAGGACTCAATCCCCGTCAATACAAACCCGCCCGTTCGCAGACAAACCTCGAGCGTCGACTACGGCCGCTCGTTGGGAGCCAGGCGCTGCATCTTATTCACGGCCTTGAACTTGGTGAACAGCGGCACGTACTCAAAGCTCACGTTGGAGTTCTCCAGGCCGTACCAACGCGCGGGCGTGCCGGCGGCGCGGCGGATGATGTACTTGAGCGTGATGGCCGTACGCTCGCTGGGCTCCACATCGCTTTCGGGCGCCAGAAGCTTACGGATCAGGACGAACTTGAACGTGCCGATGTTACCCGGATCCTTGTAGACCGAGTAGTCATGCGTCTGCGGCGGCAGCTCGCCGGTGGCAGCCAGGTCCTGAACAACCTGACGCAGGTAGGCATTGACGCGCTGGTTGATCTTGTAGCCCAGGTACAGATGCACGCGGAACACGTAGTCGGTGCCGAACGTCTCGACCGAATAGGCAAAGGTGTGCGGTTCGTCCATGGTCTCGACATTCACAAACCACCAGGCGCGGGCGCGCTTGGGATGCTTGTCCAAGATCGAATAGACGATATCGCGGTCGATGTAGTCGGTATGGGTGTCCTTGGTCAGGTACACGACGTTGTCGCTCATGCGCTCGTAACGGTCGTCGTCGCGCAGGCGCTTGAGCTGCGGCAGGTAGCTGCGCAGCGGCAGCAGCGTAAACTGGCGCTGCTCGACCGCCGTGCCGTTGTACCAGCACACCATAATGCCCATGATGAGTGCAGCCATGAGGATGGTGAAGTAGCCGCCGTGGAAGAACTTGGTGAGCGAACTCACAAAGAAGAAGCCCTCGAGCATAAGGAAGAACGCAACGAAGATATACGGGGCGACCTTAAGGCCGCGATCGACATGCAAGTAGAAGAAGAGCAGCAGCGTCGTGCACATCATGGTCAGGGTAATCGCCAAGCCGTAGGCGGCCTCCATGTGCGCCGAGCTCTGGAACAGCAGCACCACGATGACGCAGCCCACAAGCATGACGTTGTTGACCATGGGAATATAGAGCTGGCCCTTGGTCTCGGCAGGATAGAAGACCTGCATGTGCGGCATGAGGTCCAGGCGACTGGCCTCGGACACCAACGAGAATGCGCCGGTGATGAGCGCCTGCGAGGCAATGATGGCCGCGACGGTGGAAAGGCCGACGGCAAAGGGACGCAGGCCCGGGGCGAGCATCTGATAGAAGGGGTTGAGGTCGGCAATGCCCATGAGCTCGGGGTTGGCAGCGTTGTTCATAAGCCAAGCGCCCTGGCCCATATAGGAAAGCAGCAGGCAGCACTTAACGAACGGCCAGGTGGCATAAATGTTGCCGCGGCCAACGTGGCCCATGTCGGAGTAGAGCGCCTCGGCACCGGTGGTGGCGAGGAAGCAGCTGCCCAGAATCATGATGCCCGCATGGTTGTTGGGGCTCAGCAGAAAGCCGATGCCGCGCAGCGGGTTGAGGCACAGCAGCACCGTGGGATGCTGGAAGACAAAGAACAGGCCCGTACCACCCAGGAACAAAAACCACAGCGTCATGATGGGGCCAAAGGCGCGGCCGATCTTGGCCGTGCCGATGCGCTGCACCAAGAAGAGCACAATGATAATGGCGAGCGTGATGGCCACGACGCGGCCCTGGTCGTCACCGAGCACGGCATGGACCGCCGGGATGGTTCGCAGGCCCTCGATGGCCGTGGTAACGGTAACGGCAGGTGTCAGGATGCCGTCGGCGAGCAGCGCGGCGCCGCCCAGCATGGCGGGGATAATGAGCCACTTGCCGCAACGCTTGACCAAGCTGTACAGGGCAAAGATGCCGCCCTCGCCGTGGTTGTCGGCACGCAGCGAGATCAGCACGTACTTGACGGTCGTCAGCAGCGTAACCGTCCACACGACAAGGGAGAGCGCGCCAAGCACGAACTCCTCCGTGACGCTTCCGATGCCGCCGTTGCCGGCAACGAGCGCCTTGGTTACATACATGGGGCTGGTGCCGATATCGCCGTACACCACGCCCAGCGTGACGAGCATCGCCGAGATGCTCACAGGAATCGCAGCGTGCGAGGCTGCCTCCTTGGCCTTTTGTTCCATAAGCCGGTTTCCTCCCAACTTTAATGTTCGAGGGGATTATAGGTAATCAGCCCATGTTTGAATGCGCTGTTTTCCCAGCTAGATAAACATTTATACGGCCTTTAGGCCACTGCGGCGATATGGAATGTGGCAAAGGGACTGTCCCCTTGTCACATTCGTCATTTTCCGAGCCAGTTTTTGAACCACCATTCCATGGATCGGCTCATCTCGGCCATAAAGGGACTGGTGTGCTTGCGGGTGTAGATATCCACCACGCGCTCGCCCACCTCGCGGGCGTGCGGACGGAACATCGCATCCATCTCGGCCACCTGAGCGTCCATGGTCGCGGCATCCGCACGGCAGTAGCGCTCCTCGTGCACCAGGTTCACAACGGGATGCGCAATGGCCGGACGCTCCTTACGGGG
>CALINZ010000060.1 GCA_938045085.1 uncultured Collinsella sp.
TATCGGGACGCGTGACGGCAATCTCGCTCGCAAGCTCGAGCGTCGTGAGCGCCGAGCGAGCGTCACCCGCTGCCAGCGTGCAGATGGTCTTGACCGTATCCTCATCGGCCGAGAACTTACCGTTCAAGCCCTGCGGCGCCTCAAGCGCACGTTCAATAAGCGTGGCGATATCCTCATCCTTCAGATGCTCAAGCTCCACGACGCGACCACGTGAGAGCAGTGCCGAGTTGACCTCGAAGTACGGGTTCTCCGTCGTAGCGCCAATCATAATGACGGTACGGTTCTCAACTGCATGCAGCAGGGCATCCTGCTGCGACTTAGAGAAGCGGTGAATCTCATCGATGAATAGAATGGTGCGGCGGTCGTACGTATTCAGGCGCGTCTTGGCCTCATCAATCACGCGACGCAGGTCCTTCACGGTACCCGTGACGGCGCTGACCTCGACAAACTCGCTCTTGGTATGGTTGGCGATAATGTGGGCCAGCGTCGTCTTGCCCGTACCGGCAGGCCCGTACAGAATCACGCTCGAAAGCACGTCGTGCTCGATCGCGGCACGCAACCATGAGCCCTTACCGACGGCCTTTTGCTGGCCCACGTACTCGTCGAGCGAATTGGGGCGCATGCGCACCGCAAGCGGCGCATTCTGAAAGGAACGCTCGCGCGTCGAGGCAGAAAAAAGGTCGTCCATAGCCATCCCGTGCATCAATCAAAAACGTTTTCAACTAACCAGTATACCGAAAGGATACGAACTACCGTTCGTTAATATAGGTACGGTGCGGAAACTCCAGGCCAGGGAATAACTTGCTCGTCAGCTCGCAGAAATAGCCGTCCGTCATGCTCGCGATATAATCCACCACGGCTTGATCCTTGTCGTCCTGCCAGGCATAGGTGCGATCGTAGTAGGAAAGTTGCTGCTCAATGCGCGAAATATGGTGCTTAAAGATGTAAGAGGACTCGTCACCACTGTTTAGATCCCGCAGGCAACGGTCGTAGAGCTTTTCGAAGGCCTCGCGCAGCTCCACCTCGGAATCGCCTTCGATACCGCCCTTGCTATAGATCTTCTCGTAGTTCTCGCGCTTGGCTCGGCGGATTTCCTCAAACAGGTCCTCGCTCATCTCGATGCGCGGCTTACCATAGCTGTGCTCAACGATATCGATGGAAGCGTGCGTAAGGATCCAGCTGTTGTAGGCACCGCCCCGGCCATCATCAAAAGCGTCGGGTGACAGCAGGCCCGCCGCGATCGCATCCTGACGGTCACGACCGACGTAGGCAAGGATATCCGAGATGCGGACCACACAGCCTTCGAGCGTCATGGGACGCAGATGCCCAATTGCGCTATAGCCCGTGGCAATGCAATCCTCAACCGTCTGGTCAAACTGGTCAAAGGAGCTCATGTCCGAGAGCTCAAACACACGCTGCTCGTACTCGCCGTTATGGCATAGCACGCCGTCGAGCGTCTGGAGCGACACGTTGCGGCCGTACAGTGCGTCGAGCACGCGGACCGACTGCACGTTATGGAAAAAATAACGCCCCGTGCGCTCATGATAGATATCGTTGAGGAAGCGCTCGCCGGCATGGCCGAAAGGCGTGTGTCCCAAGTCATGACCCAGGCCAATCGCCTCGATCAAATCGCAATTGAGCCCCAGGGCGCGACCGATATCGCGCGCAATGCGGGAGACAAGCTGCACGTGCAAACCGCGGCGTGACAGATCGTCATTGCTACGGAAGCTAAAGACCTGCGTTTTGCCTGCATAACGGGTGTACGCCGGAAGATGAAGTATCTTTTCGGTATCGCGCATAAACGCCGGACGCATAAGCGTACCTTTGTCGGCGGCGCGATCAATACGACGAATGACCTGATCGTCGTTGCAACGATACGGGTTGACATAGCCCGAAGCACGATCGGCGACAATGCGCTCGACCAGTTCGGGCGACAACGCCGAGGGAATACGGTCCATGCGCGCCTTAATGACGGCCGTTTCTTGATTAGTTGCCATGGCATGCTCCTTAAGAAGGATGCGCAATCGGTTACAAAGTGCAGCCCACGACCTCGATTATGGCAAAAATCGGCACCAAAAACGGGAGCAATGGCAGGGAGCGTGATTTTGTGAAGAGGCAGGAGTGGGCCAGGACCAGGAGCGAAACGGCAAATGCCACGATGCCGCCCATAGGGTCGAGCGTGCAAAGCGCGAAGAGTGCTTTGGCGTCCCCCATGCCAATCCCCGGGGCTTGACGAAGGCGCCGCCAGAGCGACTCAGTAAGCACAAGGGCAAGGTAGACGATGACCGCAAGACCGGCATGATCAAGTGCAGTGTTAACGCCCCTGTCGAGCCAAACGCCCGCCAACGCCGCCACGGCACATGCGCCGGCAAGCCCATTGGGAAACCGTCGCTCTCGGGCATCAATTGCCACGCCGGCAAAGATGCAAATCCAAAACGGGATATAGACCATCGGACTCCTCCTCGAGCTGCATCGCAAAAGCAAAAACCACCACAAAGGTGCCTGTCCCCTTTGCGGTGGTTTTGGTGGTGATTATTTGGCGCCTTGCATGACCTCGTCAAGGGTAACGTTGACGGCGTGCTGCGTCGGCACCCAGTCGACCTTCAGGAACAGCGCGGCCACCGTGATGGGGATATAGCTGAACATAAAGATCGGGAAGGTAAACAGGTTAGTCACCAGACGCCACTTTTGCGCGCAGTGAATGTGCTTGTACTCAAAGATAGTCGTGAGCAGCGCCAGGATAAAGAAGGTCTGATACATCATGGCGAAGGTCATAATGAGCGAAGCGGCGCACGCCTGCATCTCGACTTCGGTAGCCAAGAAACCATGCGAAAGGCCACCCACAATCAAGAACGTCGCATTAGCGAGCATCGAGATCAGCGATAGCAGCATACCCGGGGCGATCGTCATGAACATGTCGTAGGCGGCAAAGCGATGATAGCGGAACGTCGACTTGACCAGATGCTTACCGTAGGTAAAGAACACCTGGTAAAAGCCCTTGGTCCAGCGCATACGCTGCTTCCAGGATGCCTTGAACGTCACGGGTTGCTCGTCAAAGAACTCCGCCGGCGCATAGCCAATGCGAATACCGTGAATAGCGCAGAACGTGGTGAACTGAATGTCCTCGGTCAGCGTGTGGAACTGCCAACCGTGCATGCCCTCGATAACGCTGGCGGAGATGAGGTAGCCCGAACCCGAGACAGCGCAAGAAGTCTTGCAGATATTGCGCGCGTTGTTGAGAAAGCGCGCCTCACGCAGGTACCAAGTGGCATTAGCTGCCGAGATCCACGAGCTGCCGAAGTTCTTGGAGTTACGATAGCTCGTGACCACGTGGAATCCCTGGTCAAAGGCATCGTTCATCTTGGACACGTAATCGCGGGAGATGACGTTATCGGCATCGAAAATAAAGTAGCCCTCAAACGTGTCGGGATACTCGTTAAGGATGCGATCAAAACCAAAGTCCATGACCCAGCTCTTACCCTTGCGGGCCAGGTCGTTGCGCTCATAAACGATGGCGCCCGCCTCGCGCGCGAGCTGCGCCGTGTTGTCGGTGCAGGCATCGGCGACCACGAAGACCTCGATAAGCTCGGACGGATAATCCTGATCCTTGATGGAGCGAACGAGGTTGGCGATCACGGCCTCCTCGTTATGCGCCGCGATAAAGAAGGCATAGCGGTGAAGTTTTTTGGCCTTGGGAGGCGCGACCTCGCCACGAAGAGCACCGATGACAAAGAAGACCACCTGGTACAGAAAGCAGACCGTGAGCAGCGTGACGACAATCTGGTTGAAGATCACGATGGGCGTGTTGGTTTGTAAAAAGGCGAGCATGCAGGCTCCCAGGAACGCGTTACGTAAACAATCGTATATCTTACCGCAGGCTAGGGGCGTTCAAGAAACCACCTAATACTGACTAGGCTTCGAGAAGACCGAGCTGAGGAACGATCTCGTCGCCGGCAGCGGTGCGACCAAGCGAGCGCGGGGCCAGGTCGTCAAGAACCGCAGCGAGATCCCACGGCAGCTCGTCGCGGCACTCAATGCGCTCCCCCGTCACGGGATGGTCGAATGCAACACGCCAGGAATGAAGGAATTGCCTGGTCAGACCCTGATCGGCGCGTGCATCGCACTTGCCGTAGAGCGGATCGCCCACGCAGGCGTGGTTGATATGGCGCATATGCA
>CALINZ010000061.1 GCA_938045085.1 uncultured Collinsella sp.
CACGAAGTGCGCAGCGAGCCTTTTTGCATGTCCGAGGACGCGCTGAGAAGTTACCCCATGCGGCCAGCGGACAACTATGTAGCCTCAGACTAGAACATGCCCAAGAAACCGTGCACAAACAGCGCGGCCAGAGCGGCACCGACAAACGGAGCGATGCCAGGAACGAGCAGGCCGTACTTCCAGTTGTTGTCAGCCTTGTTCTTAATCGGCAGCACCTGATAGGCCATGCGAGGACCAAGGTCACGAGCCTGGTTCATGGCGAAGCCGGTGATGCCGCCCATGCCCATGCCAACAGCCCAAACGATCAGACCGACGCAGATAGCGAGCATCAAAACGTTCTCGCCGGCACGGCTAGCGGTAACCAGGATGGCGCTGATGAACACAAAGGTGCAGATAGCCTCGCAGAAGAAGTTGCGGGCATAGTTGGTGCCCTCGGTGGTGGGGTTGGTCGAGAAGATGTTGCGCTGGGCAATAGGGTCGACGACGCCGTCGGAAGCCTTGAACTCATCGGCATACATCAACCACGCGATCACGGCGCCCACAAAGCCGCCGAGCATATCGGCAATCATGAAGGGGATGCAGCTGCTCCACGGCACCAGGCCCACGATGCACTGGGCAAGCACCATGGCGGGGTTCATGCACACGGCGCCGCCAAAGATAAACAAGGCGACCGAGATGCCAAAAGACCAGGTGGTGATGGCAAACATGTGGCCGGAGCCCTGATACTTGGTGCCCTTAAGCACGGTATCGCAGTGCACGCCCACGCCAAAGATGATCATGAGGGCCGTTGCGCCGAATTCGCAGAGGAGTTTGGTAAGCATAAAACCTTATCTTTCTTGTCGGTTATAAACGATTCGTTTAGGCCGCGTACTAGTGCTGTGCGACGACAACGCCCAGGCCATCGGGAATGACGGCCACCTTGGCATCGGCACCCTTCATCTCAAAGGCGAGCTTGAGCGCCTCATCGAGGGTGTTAACCGGCGTCATGTGCATATCCTTGATCATCTGGTGATCGCACAGGTCGGTAACCATGATCACAGGGTGATGCGCCAGGATGCGGGCAAAGATCTGGCTCGTCCACTGGTCGGGCAGGGTCTCGTCCTTAGGACGGTCGATGCAGGCGCGCTCAAACTCTGCCGGATCATTGTCGGCGATGTTGTGATAGAAGCCCTCGCCACCGTGACCGTCGGCACAACCGGCGACATCGATGATCACGCCGCCCTCGGGAAGCGTAGCCTCGGCAGAGCACATGCCCTTCACGGCCTGATAGATGTTCTGGTCGAGCGGGTAGCCGCCGTTGGTGGTGATGGCGATCTCGCACTCGACGGGCTCAACGCCGGCAAGGCTCTTCACGAACTCGCAGCCAGCCTCGTGTGCCTTATGGATGTCGCCTGCAAAGGAGCCGATAACCTCATGCTTGCCGTTGAGCACCACGTTGAGCACAAAGGCAAGGTGAGCCATCTCGGCAGCGGCAAACATGTCCTCGCTCACGTGGTTGTGGCACAGGTTGCCGGCACGCGAATGGGAATCGTTCACAAACTGACCGTTGTGGTTGTACATGATGGTCTTGTAGCTGGCGATGCCAGGCAGGACGGACTTGCGGCTACCAGAGAAACCGGCAAAGAAGTGCGGCTCAATAAAGCCCTCGGCAAGCAGCAGATCGCAATCGGCGGCAATCTTGTTGATGATGCACTCGCCACCAGAAGGCAGGGTGCCGATCTTTTTCATCATGCTGTCGTCAGTCGCGACGTGCATAACGATTTCCTCGTTGGCAACAATCTCCTCGCCATACTTGTTGACGAGTTCCTCGTGCGTCGACGGACGGTGCATACCCGTAGCAACCAAAATACGCACTCGAGCCTCGGGCGCAGCGGAATGGATGTGATGCAGCAGAATAGGCATCGTCACACGCAAGGGAACGGGGCGCGTATGATCGGAGCTAATAATGACGATATCCTTCTTGCCAGCACAAAGCTCCTCGAGCGAAGGCGAACCATAAGGGTTGCGAGCGACTCCTCTACCAGCTCTTCCTGCGATTTCGTGGTCTTAAACTCGTTTTGATGACCTTCCATCACACCCGCGAAATTCTTATCCTCGAGCTCCAGATGCAACGTCTTGTGGTCAAACGGTAGTTCACATTCAAACAATGACGAGCGCCCTCTTCCTTTCAACTGACACACTAGATTAACCGTTGGAAGGATACGCCGCTCACCGAAAAACACCACCGTCCACCGACTCATTAACACAACGTTCATATTTGACCCACAACAAAACGGCCGCGATCCCAAAGGGAACCGCGGCCGCCTGTCAAAGACACTATAGACGGGATGATTTACGCAGCGCCGAGGCAAACATCTACCCCGAGACGTTCGCACGTAAGCCATTTTGCATAAATGCGTTAATTAATTGCATAAAATGGCACATGGATTTCTAGCCGTAACAGGGTAGCACCCTCCGGAGCGTGCATTTTTGCGAGTATTCAGCATCGCGGGATAAGATTTTGGTGTCAAAAGTCTTTCAAAAGGTAGATAGTCCTCATGGCTCGTCCCATCTGGATGGCATGCGGCGAGAAACCAGCCATATATGAACATCGACAAAGCCCAATCGTCATGCAAAAGCATCAACAGGAGCCGCGAACGTCACCCATAGCCTTATGCACCAATCTTTGGCTGCTGAAAACTCCGTTTTTTGCACGTCGCCCCAAGCACCACCCTCACCCAGCGGCTGATCCGCCGAAAACCGAGGACGAAAGGACCCGATGGGTTTCCCTCTGAATGCACTCCGCAGCACGAAGCCCCTTCCAAACGCGCGAAGCGCGCCATTAATTCCCCCAGCCAGTAATCCGCCGAAGACCGGACATCGCAGGGCCCGCCATTAGTTTACTTTTAGGCACACTCCGCAGGACGCAAGAAGCCCTCGCCACACTCCACGCTATGCGCGAAGCGCGCCTTATTCCCTTTAGCTTTAACCCCAGAAGACCGAGGACGAAGGGATCCGATGGGTTTCCCTCTGAATGCACTCCGCAGCACGAAGCCCCCTTATCCGCAGCTCCGAAGGAGCAGGATAAGGGGGCTTCAAGTGCGAGGACGCATTCAGAGGGAAACCCATCGGGTCCCGGTGAGAGCCACAGGGCTATCGATTACCCCGTGTTCTGCAGTCCTGCCGAGACGCCGGTAACAGTCGAAAGAATCAGGCTCATGTACTCGGCCTTCTTCTCCTCGGCCATCTCGTCCTGGTTCATACGCACCTCGCGAAGGGCGCGGACCTGGGCGATGGACAGGGCGTCGACGTAGGGGTTACGTACACGGACGGCGCAGCCGAGCACACGACGACGTTGCAGCGGCCACTCATCGCCGACGATGGCAAGGACCCACTTACGCGTGAGCTGCATCTCGGTGAAGACCTTCTCGGACAGATCCTGGCGATCGCCCAGGTGCAGATACATCTTGGCGATGCGCTGATCGGTCTTAGCGATCGACATCTCGATATTGTCGATAAAGGTGCGGAAGAACGGCCACTCCTGGTAGGCAGCCTTGAGTTGGTCAAGATCGCCAAGCTGCTCGCAGGCGGTGCCCAGACCGTACCAAGCGGCCAGGTTAATGCGCGCCTGGCTCCAGCTGAAGATCCATGGAATGGTACGCAGGTCGTCGAGCGACTTGGCACCCAGGCCGCGCTTGGCGGGACGCGAGCCAATCGGCAGCAGACCGACCTCGGTCAGCGGCGTCACGGTCGAGAACCACGGTGTAAAGTCCTCGGTGTTCAGCAGGTCCAGATAGCGCTCGTGGCTTGCAGCGTTGAGCTTCTCGGCCATATCCCAGAACTTCTGCGTGGTCTCGGTGTTGGTCTTCTCGACACTCGGGGCCGACTGCAAAAGCGTTGCGGCGGCAACGGACTCAACATGACGCTGAGCCAGCGTGCGGTTGCCATAACGGGCAAAGATGACCTCGCCCTGCTCGGTGAGCTTAAAGAAACAGTTGACCGAACCCTTGGGCTGCGCCAGCACGGCCTTGTTGGCCGGGCCGCCGCCACGGCCCACGGCACCGCCGCGACCGTGCATGAGCACCAGGTCGATATCGTTCTTCTCGGCCCACTTGGCAATGCGCTCCTGCGCGGAGTGCAGCGCGAGCATGGCCGTGGTAGGACCGGCATCCTTGGAGGAGTCGGAATAGCCCAGCATGACCTCCATGCGGCGGTTGGTCTGGGCAAGGCGCTTTTGCACCACAGGCAGCGTAAGCATCTGGTCGAGCACGTCGACGCAGCCCTCGAGGTCCTCGAGCTGCTCGAACAGCGGGATCACGTCGAGCTCGGGGACATCCTCCTCGTGTGCAAAGGACAGGTGGGCAAGCTCAAAGACGTCGGCCACATGCTGGGCGCTCTTGGTAAACGAGATGATGTAGCGGTGCGCCATCTTCTTGCCGTAGCGCTTTTGGATGGAGCCGATAGCGCGGAAGGTATCGATGACCTCGCGCGTCATGGGCTGCAGGTCGCCATGGATACCGTTCTCGTGGATATCCTTGAGGGCGCGGGCGTGCACCACGGAATGCTGACGGAACTCCATCTCGACCATATGGAAGCCGAAGGACTCGACCTGCCAGATGATGGTCTGGACCGGGCCGTAGGCGGCACGGACGGCACCGCAGGCAGCAAGCGAACGCTGGACGACGCGCAGGTCATCCAGGAACTCGTCGGCGCTGTGGTACATGGTGTCGGTGATGCGGCGCACGGTGGCGTTCAGGCGGTCGGCCATGACGAGCATGACGGCGCGATGCGGCTCGTGCTCGGAGATCAGCTCGGCGCGGGCCGTGTAACGAGGGCTCATCTCGACCTGATGGTTCCACAGGTTAATGAGCTCAGCAGAAGGCTTGCTGTAGGTGGCCTCGAGCGTGAGGTTGTGGCCGATGCGGCGGCACTTGTCCTCGAGCTTGAGCACCATATGGGTGAAATACTTGGCAGCGACCTCACGGCTCACCTTGGCGGTGACATTGGGGTTGCCGTCGCGGTCGGAACCGATCCAGCTGCCGGGATGGAAGAACGCCGGGCACAGCGGCGGCACGGTACCGGCCTTGTCGCCCAGCACCCAGTCGTCAAAACGACGATAGATGACAGGGATAACGTCGAACAGCGTGTTATCGAAGATGTCGATGATGGTATCGGCTTCCTCGACCGGCGTGGGCTTCTTCAACGCGATGGGGCTCGTACGCACCAGGGCGTCGATCTCCTGCAGCATATGGCGCTCGTTCTCCACCAGGTCGGAGCCGCCCAGACGCGGACGCTCCTCCAGCAGGTTGGAGATACGGCGAATCTTGCCCTCGACGGCCTTGCGACGGGCCTCGGTGGGATGTGCGGTAAAGACAGGATGGAACTCGAGCTTGCCGAGCAGCTCGTTGGCGCCCTCGACACCCATCTCGTTTACCAACTGGTGATAGGCGACGGTGAGTTCGTTGGCGGGATCGACCTCGGTATCAGTCGATGCGCCGGCCTCGCGCTCGCGCAGCTGCGCCACACGGTAATTCTCCTCCGACAGGTTTGCCAAGTGGAAGAAGCTCGTAAAGGCGCGAACGATGACCTGCTGCTTATCAAGCGGCAGGCTGTCAATCAAATCGACGACTTCGCGAAACGCCACGGCGGTGGGCTCGTCGGCAGTGGGCACGCCCTGTTCGTCAACGGACTCGTCGGCAGCGCGGCTACCGGGGTTGCCAGCATTGACCACAATCTCGGCTGTCAAAATCTTGTCGAACAGGTCCGCGATCTCGGGATCATACTCGCTAAGCACACGACGTTCCAGGCGCAGGAACAGCGCCAGATTATCGCGCAGCTCCTCGGGGATCTCGATCTCGGCGAGACGCTCCCTGGACTCGGCATTCGAGCCGATTCGGTTAACGAGGCGGTTGACCACGGCAGCGACGCGCGCCGCGGCTTCGGGTACAGACTGATTGCTTAGGTTCTCAGCCACGTTTCCTCCCATTCCTCCTTCTATGCACGTAACATGCGGTATTCATTATAGGCGCTTGAGAAATACTTTCGACACTGATTGCGCTTTACCACACAAAAGTATTTTCTGCATTGCAAGGGTTTTTGCCCCAAATGGTCGTATTTCTCGGTGGGCGGCATATGCAAGCGAGGGCATTCCGCATAAATGCGAAACACCCCCGTAACAATAGCTCGTCGCGAGCGGGACATGTTAGCGGGTCCGCAGCTCAAAAATCATGCGCTACAGACGCTCGCGAACCGCCTCGACGACGTTGGCCAGATCGACGAGAACCTCGTCATGGCTCTGCATGTCGCGCACCTTGACCTTGCCGGCGGCAAGCTCGTCGCCGCCCAGGACCAGGATGAGCTTGGCGCCTACCTTATCGGCCTGCTTAAACTGGGCCTTGAGCGAACGGCCCTGATAGTCGGCCTCGGTCACAATCCCTGCGGCGCGAAGCTGCTGCGTAATGGTAAAGACGTTCTGACGCAGCTCCTTGCCGGCATTGGCGACGTAGACGCACGGGACCTCCTCGGCACCCAGGTCGCTGCCAAAGGCCTGCAGGGCCAGCAGGGCGCGCTCAAAACCGACGGCGAAGCCGACGCCTGCCGTGGGCTTGCCGCCCTCGAGCTCGACGAGGCCATCGTAGCGGCCGCCGCCACCGATGGAGCCGACGCCGGCGCCAGGGGCCTCGACCTCAAAGACAGTACGGGTGTAGTAGTCCAGGCCGCGCACCAAGGTGGGATCCTCTACATACTCGATACCGGCAGCATCCAGATAGCGCTTGACCTGCTCGTAGTGCTCGCGGCACTCGTCGCACAGGTTGTCGCCCATCAGCGGGGCCTCGGCCATAATCTCGCGGCAATGGTCGTTCTTGCAGTCGAAGGCACGCAGCGGGTTAAGCTCGGCGCGCTCGCGGCACTCGTCGCACATCTCGTCTGCGTGATCGAGGATGAACTGCTTAACCTGCTCGCGGTATGCCGGACGGCACTGGGCGTCACCCATCGAGTTGATGAGCAGACGAAGCTTGGAAAGATCGAAGCCCAGGCGCTTGTAGAACTCCATGAGCATGATGACGCACTCGGCGTCTGCCGCCGGATCGGGAGCGCCGAGCCACTCGATGC
Organism: uncultured Collinsella sp.; assembly: GCA_938045085.1. Lineage (GTDB taxonomy): Bacteria > Actinomycetota > Coriobacteriia > Coriobacteriales > Coriobacteriaceae > Collinsella. The sequence continues at coordinate 7,093 of CALINZ010000061.1, forward strand.
CCACCTGGTGGAACTGGCGCAGGCGGCCCTTCTGGGGACGCTCGCCGCGGAACATGGCCTCGGCGTAGTACGCCTTAAACGGCGTGGAGCCCTGGGGCACCAGATTGTTCTCGACGACGGCGCGCACCACGCCGGCCGTGCCCTCGGGGCGAAGTGCCAGGCGCTGCTTGGGCTTGAGTTTGGTGTCGGTGCCCTCGGCAAAGACGCGCTCCAGGTTGGCACCGCTGAACACGCGGAACATTTCCTTGCGCACGACGGTCGACTGGCCGATACCGTGGACAAACACATCTACCTGCTCGATCGCGGGCGTCTCGATGGGTTTAAAGCCAAACGGCTCGAACACGCCGGCCGCAATCTGCTGCATCTTTTGCCAGGCGCGCATCTCGGCGCCGATAAGGTCGCGGGTTCCCTCCGCCTTCTGTGCCTGCATGGGCAAACACCTTTCTTTTGTATCGCGTCATAGGTAACGGTCATTATACGGCACAAACGCAAACAGCGGC
>CALINZ010000062.1 GCA_938045085.1 uncultured Collinsella sp.
TATGCCATCGTTGAGAGCACCGAGTTCAGCCTGCTGCAGCACAATCCCTTTAGCTGGGTGGTTGATGGTTGCGACTTCGTATACTGTGAGCGCCTGTCCGCCGGTGCTCGATACGTTGATGGCTCCATTCGCGAGATGCTGCTTGCAGTGTCACCTAGCGAGCGCGAGCGTTTTGTAGATGCGTTGTTCTCCGTGTTTGAGGCTACGGACGCCGAACGGTTTGCGGATATCGCAGGAAATCTGCGTGAGAGTCTGCCCGTGATGCTCCAGGCTGCGCAAGGCTTTGACAAAGATACGCGACGCTTTATCTCGCAGACCATCGTGGCGATCCTTAAATGCGCACTGTTGCCCAAACGACCCCAGATCGACGTGCCCGCTGCCGGCAAGAGTTTGGCAGAACAGCTCGAGGCTTGGCAGTCCGAGCTCCTGCGCTAGCCATTGATACAAAGCAACCTGTCCCCGATGCGCCAATCTTCGATGCGCCTGGGGCGGGCTCGACCGCTATACTGGTTCGTGCCGAAATCGATCTAGAACGGAATGCCGTATATGAAAATCAATCACGCGATTCTGCATATCCTGGACTTTGACTCTGCCGTCAACGTCATGAGCCAGCGAGAGCTCGATATCGAGAGCCGTACCGTGCGCAACTTCGTGACCACGCATCTGCGCCGCGCACGCACCTCGGCCGACAATAAACGCGCCACGTTTGCCGAGAACTCCGCATTCGGCGGCGAGCTCAAGGGCTATTTCTTTGGTGAGCGTGAGTTCGTGGACCTGTCTCAGCAGATTGCGGAGTTCATCTCTTCCGAACTTACCAAGGCCGAGAAAGCCGAGTCCACTGACGTGCTTGTGGCGGACTTTGATGACGATGAGGATGCCCGCTGGTTTGCCGTGATGCTGCTGGGCTCCAAGCAGGCTTTTATGCACGAGGTAGGTCGCGAAGAGGGCGAGGTGCGCAACGACATTGCGCGCCACTACGCCATTCTGCCGAATCCCTCGCAAAAGGTGCCGAGCTATGCAATCGTGCGTGCAAGCACCATGGAGATCGGCTATGTGGACAAGAAACGCAAGATCGCCGGCGAGGACCGTATGCTTATCCCCGATGGCCTGCTGCAGTGCGACACGGGCGTATCGGGCAAGGAGGTCATCGACACCGTGACGCGTGTGGTCGGGGAAGTCGCCGAGGAGCACGGTGCCAATACGGCCGTAGCGCTCGCCAAGGTTAAGGCTGCTGTTGCCGAGAAGGTCGAGGATGACGAGGAGCTGCCGCCTTGGGATATCGTCGACGAGGTCTTTGAGGACGAGCCGGTCATCAAGGAGAGCGTGCGCGCGGCACTGACCGAGGAGAAGGTGCCTGAGCGTGTGCCCGTGGAGCGCAAGCAGGTCGAACGCGCGGCGGTGCGCAATCATAAGATCCGTACCGACACGGGTATCGAGATCAGCTTCCCGGCCGAGATGGGTTCGAATTCCGAGTACATTGAGTTCGTCAATGAGCCCAACGGCCTCATCTCCATCGAACTCAAGAATATCGGCAGCATCGAGAATCGATAGGGCTTTTTTCTTTCGAATAAAAGTCTGGATTATATTTTGAAGTATACTTTGAAATATAATCCAGATTATATTTTGGAGGTCAAAATGTCCCCACTTGTTCTGGAAAAACCGGTGTTTACAAAGGACCAGGTTGTTTCGGCTACCGAAGCAAGCAAGTCTTTATCTGCCATTCGTAAACGCGCAAAACGCGCGCCACAGTTCATTGCCGATCATAACGATATCGATACCGTGATTATCGACTATGCCGCCTATGAGGAAATGTACGGTGCGCTGCAGTATCTGCACGAACTTGAGATAAATCGCATCGCTGCGGATCGAGTCAAGCATGGTCCGCATGAATTTGTTCCGTTTGAGGACGCCCTAACTACCGAGGAGCTCGCGGAGTTTGAATCGATGGATCCGGACGCGATCCCCGATGAGGATCTTTTCGAATGAGTGGGCATTTTGTCGTCGGCTTTTTGAATCGAGACGTCGAGAAGGAATATCAAAAACTAGATGGATCTCAGCGAAGACTCGTCCGTATTGCAGTCACGAAATTAAAGACGCGCGCTGATGAAATTGGAACGCCGCTTCACGGTGAGCTTGCCGGCTGCAAAAAGATCAAATGGCGGAATGCAGGACTCCGAATGGTTTTTCGAATCCGGGAGGACGGAACGGTTGAGATTGCCGAGATCGTGGCAATAGGGCGGCGCGACCGTTCCGAGGTCTATAAGACGGCCGCAGGGCGCCTGTCAAAGCGACCCGCCATGGTTGAATACGACGGAACCCTGAGATGATGAAGGCCGAGGTCCCGATGGTGCTTCGGCCTTTTTTGTTTTCGGCTTGGTTGCTGACATTGCGCCGGAGGTTGAGCATAGGTCAGACACTATGACCCAATCCAGGGGCACGGAAACGACAGGAGCCCCCGCTCGT
>CALINZ010000063.1 GCA_938045085.1 uncultured Collinsella sp.
GGGTCAGCCCGTGGGAGGCCAGGGCGCCGCTGACCGGTGGACGGCACCGAGCCGTACGCTTGAACTGAGAAGGGGGAGGCCTCGCGGCCTCCCCCTTTTTGCGTTGTATACACGTTGTACTTTGGGACCTAGCTCCCCCGTATGTGCTCTTACTGTTTGGCTGTATTTTGAGTCCATCTAGTGTATTTGAGCGATAATTACTCGCATTGGCGTTAGGGAGGGCTTGATGTTTACCGTATTTGTCTTGGGCAATATTGCTTCGGGTAAGTCGACTGCCTGCCGCTATTTCGAATCTCGTGGCGCTATGCTTATCGATCTGGATGAGCTTGCAAAATCGCTGTATGTGCCGGGCTCTGATATCGTCAATACACTCGCGGATGAATTCGGTTGGGACATTTTGGATGAGGAAGGCGGCATTCGCCGCGGCATCCTCGCTTCTCGAGCTTTCGCTTCTCCTGATTCGGTCGCACGGCTCAATGACATCGTGCATCCCATTCTGATTGAACAGCTTTCGCTTAGGATTCTCGATCCGGTTTGTTGTACTGTTTCATCTCCCCGTTATCCTTTTGCGGTGGTCGAGGTTTCTGCTCCGACTGGTTTTGAGGATGCATTTGGCTTGGCTGATGAAATTTTGGTCATCAGCGCCCCTTTGTCAGTTCGTCGCGAGCGCGTTATTCAACGTGGCATGGAGCCATCTGATTTCGATGCCCGTTCTGCTTGCCAGCCCGAAGAGTCTGTGCTGTGCAATCTCGCTACAACTGTGATTTACAATGCGGCAGACGATAACTCGCTCTTTGAACAACTGGACGCATGGCTTTCGCGCCATGGGTTCGGGGATGTAGTGGATAAGGAGGAGGCCGATGCCTAAGACACGTTTCCTTACGTGGTATCGCCTTATACCGCTGGCTGCCGTTTTTGCCTTCGGCCTTATCTCATTCGTTTACTCGTATGCTCCTGCCGCTTTCTTTAAGCCGCTGTATCCGATTGACTACGAGGCGTATGTAAAGCAATCCAGTATTTCGCATAATCTGGATCCGTATCTGGTGTGCGCTGTCATTAAGTCTGAATCGAATTGGGATCCCGAGGCCGAGTCGAATCAGGGTGCTCAGGGATTGATGCAGCTGATGCCCGAGACTGCCCAGGATATGATCGCCAAGGGCCTTGTCGACGGTGGCGAGTATTCGGCCGACAACCTTAACGATCCGGCTACGAATATCGAGTTTGGCTGTGCGTATCTCTCGTATCTTCTAGCGTATTTTAACGGGTCGACTGACAGTGCCATTGCCGCCTATAACGCCGGCATGGGCAATGTCGACGGATGGGCGCAGCAGAGTACGTCGCTTCATAATGCAATCACCTTTCCCGAGACGCAGGCGTATCTGATTCGTGTCAATAATGCCTGGGTTCGCTACAAGACCCTCTATCCCGATCGGTTCGTATAGGACTATGCCTGCCGCCTGCGTATACTGCAGATATATGAGTTAGGAGTATCCATGGCGGAATTTGAAGTAGAACGCGTTGGTGGTGAACTTAAGCGCTTTGGCGTTGAAGGCTCTGACGTGCCGTTTAAGGTCGTGTCTCCCTATGAGCCTGCCGGTTCCCAGCCTAAGGCCATTGAGTCGCTTGTGCAGGGCGTGAGGGACGGAGACCGCTATCAGGTTTTGCTGGGCGTGACTGGTTCGGGCAAGACCTTCACGATGGCAAAGACTATTGAGGCCCTGGGAAAGCCGACGCTGGTCATGGCTCCGAATAAAACGCTCGCCGCTCAGCTTGCGAGCGAGCTCAAAGAGTTCTTTCCCAACAACGCTGTGGTCTACTTCGTCTCGTACTACGACTACTATCAGCCCGAGGCGTATGTGCCGCAAAGCGATACATATATCGAGAAAGACTCCTCGATTAACGAAGAGGTTGAGATGCTGCGACATCAGGCGACCGCATCGCTACTCTCTCGACGTGATGTGATCGTTGTCGCATCGGTCTCGTGTATCTATGGCATTGGCTCTCCTGAGGACTATGCGGGTCTGGCTCCAAACGTCGACAAGAAGGTGCCGCTCGAGCGCGATGACTTTATCCATGCACTTATCGACATTCAATATGATCGCAATGACTATGACCTGG
>CALINZ010000064.1 GCA_938045085.1 uncultured Collinsella sp.
CCACGGCGAGGACCTCGACGTCGTCCTGATGCAGATGGTCAACCTGATGCGGGACGGCCAGCCCGTCCGTATGTCCAAGCGTAAGGGCACCATGGTGACCCTGCAGGAGCTCGTCGACGAGGTCGGCTCCGACGCTGCCCGTTACACCCTCATCTCCAAGAGCTCCAACCAGATGGTCGACTTCGATATTGAGGCCGTCAAGAAGCGCGACAACTCCAACCCGGTGTACTACGTGCAGTACGCTCACGCCCGCGTGTGCTCCATCCTGCGCCGTGCCGCTGACGTTACGCCCGAGCAGGCTGACGAGATGGGCATGAAGGCCGTCGCCGCCAAGGCCATCGGTGAGAACGTCGATTACTCGCTGCTGACCGACCCGACCGAGCTCGCCCTTTCGCGCAAGCTCAACGAGCTCACCGACCTCATCGCCAGCTGCGCTCGCGACCGCGCCCCGTTCCGTCTGACGCACTTTGCTGAGGAACTCGCCGGCGACTTCCACAGCTTCTACGCTGCCTGTCAGGTGCTGCCGAGCGAGGGCCGTCCCGTCGACCCCGAGCTTTCGCGTGCCCGTCTGGCCGCTTGCGATGCCGTCCGTGTGACGCTCGCCCTGGTGCTCACCCTCGTTGGCGTTTCCGCGCCCGAGCAGATGTAAGCTACGGGTCATTTGACCGTACAGACTTGGTTTAACTAAGCCTTGAAAGCCCGATCTCCCACGGAGGTCGGGCTTTTTGCAAACGCCGACGTATTGACGAATTTGGAACTGCTGGAAATACGAAACTATGCCGGTTTACTACGATGAAATGAGAAATTCCAACTACGCCGGCTTTTCGCAAAAAAGTGCAAGGCATCTACCTGCGGTTTTAGTTCAACAAGTTTCGGAGTGATCGCGGTTGAGCGATTCATCGTAGTAAACCGCCACAGTTTTGGCGGAGGCAGTCAGATTTGTGGGTGTTAAACCAAAGATTGTCCCTTTTGACTAGTCGTTTAAGAACGTCCTCAATGACTAAGTTGCAGGTGGTTGCGGTTGTGTTACACTAACGCTGCGTATATGACGCAAATATCTCGATACAGATCAATGATGTCCGTCGGTATTTGACGGAGCTAGACTGTTTAGCCGCCCTGAAGGTTTATGCAGGGAGCATGTGATCACAGGGCTTGAAAAGAAAGTTGAGCAAACACTGTGTCTGATCAACAGCAAGAAAACGAAATAACGACGACGCAAGCCGGTTGTGTCGGATCAGGTCGCGGCGCCCGCGCATGCCTCGGCTCCTGAGACGCCTAAGGCTGCTTCGACGCCTACGCCTGCAACGGCTGAGAAGGCCGTGCCTGCAACTGGTGAGGAGGCTGCTCCGGCAAAGCCCAAGCGTACGCGCCGCACGGCCAAGCCTGCTGCTGACGGCGAGGAGGTCACCAAGCCCAAGCGCCGTACCACGCGCATGACGCGCGTCAAGCGCACCGTTGCAGCTGACTCCTCGGCGCCGATTTCCGATGAGGTCGCGCAGGCACGTGCGTTGGCGCAGATTAGCGAGGCTCAGGTGGTGCGCGCCCGCCGTCGTGCTGCCGAGCGCGAGGCCGCGGCTCTGACCGAGCTTGCAGCTCCGTCTGTGCCCGAGACGCCTGCCGCCACCGAGACCCCTGTCGCCGACCAGCCGACCGAGAAGCCGGTACCGCGCACACGCCGTCGCACGGCTGCTAAGGCCGAGCAGGTTGCCGATCAGGTAACCCCCGAGCTCACTGAGGCTTCGGTCCGTTCCGCGGCAGGGGAGGGCACATCGCCTGTTGAGCTCGCTGCGCCTGTCGAGGCCAGCGAAGTTCCCGTTGTCGATCCGGCTTTGCGCCCGCACCGTCGCGGTCGCAAGCCCAAGGCCTTCGTCGAGGCAGAGAAGGCCGCAGCCGCAGCTGCAGCCGCTCGGGATGCTGCGGCGACCGCCGAGTCTGCAACCGCCGCCGACGCGCCCGTCCAGGATGCTACGACTTCCGAGGCCGCTCCCGCCGATGTCGAGCCCGCCGACCTCCGTCCCGGTCGCAGCCGTCGCACTGCTGCTAAGCGCACGTCCAAGGCTAAGGCTGCCAAGAAGGTTGCGTCCGAGGATTCCGCCGAGACGACCGCCGATGCATCGACTGACGCCGCCGAGCCCCAGGACGTCGAACAGCCTGCGTCTGAGAAGCCCAAGCGCGGTCGTAAGAAGTCCGCTAAGGCCAAGGCGCCCGAGCAGCAGGCTGATGCCGAAGCGCAGGTCGATTCCGGCGCCGAGGCCAATGGCGCTGCTGCGGCCAATGGCGACGCCGCTGCAACTGATGGTGCCGCCCCCGCCGAGGTCGAAGACGGCACTCGTCCCAACCGTCGCCAGCACAAGCGCAACGACGAGCGCAACGAGCGCAAGGACGACCGCAACAACGACCGCCGCAACCGCCAGCGCGATCGCAAACAGCGCAACAAGGAGCGCAACGCCGCCCCCACCGAGCCCACGCTTTCGCGTGAGGAACTCGCGGCCATGAAGGTCGCCGAGCTGCGCGAGAAGGCCAAGGAGTTCGAGATCGAGACGACCGGCAAGAAGAAAGCCGAGCTCGTCGAGGAGATCTACGTCACCGCCGCGAAGGCCGAGGGCTTCCGCGACATCAAGGGCATCCTGCAGATTCGTCCGGACAGCTCCGGTATCATCCACGCCCACGGTTACATGAAGTCCAACGACGACGCCTTCGTCCCCGCCTACCTCATCCGCTCCGCGCGTCTGCGCACGGGCGACGTCATCGAGGGCTCGCTTCGTCCTTCGCGCGGCGGCGACAAGCGCGCCGGCCTCGCCAAAATCACGACCGTCAACGGTCTAGACCCCGAGCAGATTCGCAACCGCCCCAAGTTTGGTGACCTCACCCCGGTCTATCCCAACGAGCCGCTGCGCATGGAGCACGGCAAGGACTCCATTACCGGTCGCGCCATCGACATCGTGTCGCCGATCGGCAAGGGTCAGCGTGGCTTGATCGTGTCTCCGCCCAAGGCCGGCAAGACCACGATCCTCAAGAAGATCTGCCAGTCCATCTCGATCAACAACCCCGAGGTGCACCTCATCTGCCTGCTCGTCGACGAGCGCCCCGAAGAGGTCACCGATATGCAGCGCTCCATTAAGGGCGAGGTCGTGGCCTCGACCTTCGATATGCCCGCCGACAACCACACCCGCGTGGCCGAGCTCGTCATCGAGCGCGCCAAGCGCATCGTTGAGCTGGGCGGCGATGTCGTGGTGGTGCTCGACTCCATCACG
>CALINZ010000065.1 GCA_938045085.1 uncultured Collinsella sp.
CCAAGATCAACGAGAAGCTGGGCACCAACTACGACCTGTTCAACTACTACGGCGCCGAGGATGCTGACCGCGTCATCATCGCCATGGGCTCCATCTGCGACGTCGCAGAGGAGGTCGTTGACTACCTGACCGCCAAGGGCGAGAAGGTCGGCCTGGTTCTGGTCCGCCTGTACCGTCCCTGGGTCTCCAGCGCCCTGCTGAAGGTCCTGCCCAAGACCGTCAAGAAGATCGCCGTCCTCGACCGCGTCAAGGAGATCGGCTCCATCGGCGAGCCTCTGTACGAGGATATCTGCGCCGCCTATATCAACGAGAGCGACCGCCCCGCCATCTACGCCGGCCGCTACGGTCTGAGCAGCAAGGACACCACCCCCGCCCAGATCAAGGCTGTGTTCGACAACCTGCTGCTGGATGAGCCGAAGAATCACTTCACCATCGGCATCGTGGACGATGTGACCCATCTGTCCCTGCCTCTGGGCGAGAATCCCGACACCACTCCTGCCGACATCATCAGCTGCAAGTTCTGGGGTCTGGGCTCTGACGGCACCGTCGGCGCCAACAAGAACTCCATCAAGATCATCGGCGACCACACCGATAAGTTCGTGCAGGCCTACTTCCAGTACGACTCCAAGAAGACCGGCGGCGTCACCGTCTCGCACCTGCGCTTTGGTGATTCCCCGATTCGCTCGCCGTACTATGTGACCAAGGCCGACTTTGTCGCCTGCCACAACCCCAGCTACATCGTCAAGGGCTTCAAGATGGTCCGCGACGTCAAGCCGGGCGGCACCTTCCTGGTCAACTGCCAGTGGAGCGACGAGGAGTTCGCCGAGCACATGCCCGCCGTGGCCAAGCGCTACATCGCGAACAACAACGTCAACGTCTACCTGATCGACGCTATCGACCTGGCTGCCAAGGTCGGCATGGGCAAGCGCACCAACACGGTGCTCCAGTCCGCCTTCTTCGCACTGGCCAAGGTCCTGCCCGCCGAGGACGCCCTGCAGTACATGAAGGACGCGGCCACCAAGTCCTACATGAAGAAGGGCCAGGCCATCGTCGACGCCAACCACAAGGCTATCGATGCCGGCGCTACCGCCTTCCGCAAGTTCGAGGTTCCGGCCGACTGGGCAACTGCCGAGGATGCCGCCCCCGTCGAGCTCTCCGAGGAGACCAAGTCCGCCATCGCCCAGCAGGTCAAGAACCTGCTCGAGCCCATCGATCGCATGGATGGCGACAGCCTGCCCGTTTCCGCCTTTGTCGATTGCGCCGACGGCCAGTTTGAGCTGGGTGCCTCCGCATACGAGAAGCGCGGCGTCGCCGTGGTCGTTCCCCACTGGGACGAGACCAAGTGCATCCAGTGCAACCAGTGCGCCTATGTCTGCCCGCATGCCACTATCCGTCCGTTCGCGATGACCGAGGACGAGGCTGCCGCCGCGCCCGAGGCTACCCGCACGCTCGACGCCATGGGCCCCAAGGCCAAGGGCATGAAGTTCACCATGGCCGTGTCCCCGCTCGACTGCATGGGCTGCACCAACTGCGTCAAGGTCTGCCCCAAGGGCGCCCTCGAGATGGTTCCCACCGAGCAGGAGATGGACCAGCAGCCCGTTTGGGACTACATGGTCGAGAACGTCTCCGAGAAGAAGGAGCTCATCGCGGCCAACGTCAAGGGCAGCCAGTTTAAGCAGCCTTACCTGGAGTTCTCTGGCTCCTGCGCCGGCTGCGCCGAGACCGCCTATGCACGTCTGGTGACCCAGGTCGCCGGCGACCGTATGTTCATCTCCAACGCCACCGGCTGCTCCTCCATTTGGGGCAACCCCGCTGCCACCGCTCCTTACTGCAAGGACAAGGACGGTCACGGCCCGGCGTGGAACAACTCCCTGTTCGAGGATAATGCCGAGCACGGTCTGGGCATGGCCGTCGGTTACGAGGCCGTCCAGCACAAGCTGATCGCTGCTACGCAGGAGATCATCGCCGCTGACGGTCCGTCCGATGAGCTCAAGGCTGCCGGCCAGGCTTGGATCGACTCCGTCAACGATGTCGAGGCCTCCAAGACCGCTGCCGCTGCCTACGTTGCCGAGCTCGAGAAGTGCGGCTGCGACGCCTCCAAGGCGATCCTCGCCGACAAGGCTTACCTCACCAAGAAGTCCTTCTGGATCTTCGGCGGCGACGGTTGGGCCTACGACATCGGCTTCGGTGGCCTGGACCACGTCCTGGCTTCCGGCCACAATGTCAACGTCTTCGTCTTCGACACCGAGGTCTACTCCAACACCGGTGGTCAGGCCTCCAAGGCCTCGAACCTGGGCCAGGTCGCTCAGTTCGCCGCTGCCGGTAAGGTGACCAAGAAGAAGTCCCTGGCCGAGATTGCCATGAGCTATGGCTACGTCTACGTGGCACAGGTCGCCATGGGCGCCAACCCGGCTCAGACCCTCAAGGCCATCCACGAGGCCGAGGCCTACGACGGTCCGTCCCTCATCATCGGCTACAGCCCCTGCGAGATGCACTCCATCAAGAAGGGCGGCATGCAGAACTGCCAGGCCGAGATGAAGAAGGCTGTCGAGTGCGGTTACTGGAACCTCTTCCGCTTCAACCCCGAGGCTGCTGCCGGCAAGAAGTTCTCGCTCGATTCCAAGGAGCCCGCGGGCGGCTATCAGGAGTTCCTGATGAACGAGGCCCGTTACGCTTCGCTGACGCGTTCCTTCCCCGAGCGCGCCGAGGAGCTCTTCAAGGAGAATGAGCAGGCCGCCATGGACCGCTACGCTCACCTGCTGAAGCTCAAGACGGTGTACAACGAGGCCTAGGTCTCCCACCGCAGGATCTGAGGGCTGACCTTCGCGGACGTCCTCGGACATGAAAGAACCCCCGCTGCGCACTACGTGCGGCGGGGGTTCTTTCGTCCTGCGGAATGTCCGCGAAGGTCAGCCCTCAGATCCTGCTACGACTACGTTCTCGGATTGTGTGGCTGAATGAAGGGCGTGGTTGGTGGGGCCTTTTGTCCCGGTCGCTGTTTCGCGGCTTTGCCGCGAAAGGCGCGTTGCTTTGGGGATGGATGGGGGGCGGGGTTGTTGCGGCTTCTTATCCCTTTGCTTTTTCGCGGCTTTGCCGCGAAACGCGCAGCACCTTGGGAAATGCATTGATGCGTGGACGGGGCTGGATTGCAGATTCAAATGGCTAGAGAGATATGGGCGCGAACGAGAAATCGTTATTGGGGTCATCCTTTTCCATAAACTCATCGAGACAAAACGTCATGTAGATTGGAATGTACAGAACCTTGCCCTCTTTGCTGAGATTCTCGTGGCTTAGTACAACGGCCTCGGGAATTTTGTACTCGCCCACACTCATCAGACGATCGAGGGCCGCGTGCGCTCGAACTTTCTTGCCCGATTTGACCTCGATTGGGACAACGTGCCCGTGGGCGCCTTCGATCACAAAGTCAACTTCACCGACCTCACGCGTTTGGTAGTACCATGCATCCGCCCCGAGGGCAACAAGTTCCTGCGCGACCACGTTCTCATAGAGACCACCAAGGTTGGGAGTTTTCATATCAAGATAGACAGCGCGTGCGGTGCTGCCGGGGTACCGCGATGCGAGCATGCCCGTATCAGACTCATATAGTTTGAAGGCCGTCGTTTTCTCCGTCCTCTTGAGAGGACTCCGTGGCTCCGTCACCCTGGCGACCATCAATCCAACACCTGCGTTAACAAGCCACAGGAAATCCTGCTCATATTTTTTAAGGCGAGCTCCCTCACCCAGAGACGAAACAACAAAGCGATGAGACTCCGCCTCAAGCTGAACGGGAATTTGCTCAAAAATCGACCGAACGTTAAACGCTCGAGTCGATGCATATTTTGAGATATCGCTTTTGTACTGATCGACCAGCTGAGTTTGAAGCTCACGTGTGCTCACGAGCGAATAACCCGAATCAATATAATTCTGAACGACCTCCGGCATGCCGCCGCAAACGATATAAGCTCTATAGTTCTTGAGCATCGCCTCATGAATATAGTTTTCGACAGGATGTTTCTCGACAAGGCAGCTGCGAATGCCTGCAAGCACATTCTCGCTAACGCTGTTTGCCCAACAAAACTCTTCAAAATCCATCGGGCGCATAACAATGTGCTCTACATACCCCACCGGAAAAGAAGAGACCCCCTTAAACTCAGTCCCAAGCATAGACCCCGAGAAGACATAGCTAAAGCGCCCATCCTCGACCAACGCCTTCATGAGTGTAACGATCTGCGGATACTCCTGAATCTCATCGACAAAGACAAGCGTATCGCCCTCAATAAGCGGCGCATCCGCAAGAAGGGCTACACGGTTGATAAAGTCAACGGAGTTCTTTGCGCCAACAAGTGCATTCCTTGCTTCGACATCGAGTAGTAAATTGACCTCAAAATACGAAGCGTAGTTGCTTTGTCCAAACGCGCGAATCGCATAGCTCTTGCCAATCTGACGCGCACCAGTAACGAGTAATGCCTTATTGGAGTTATTCTTCCAGCTCAAAAGCCTATCAGTGACCTTACGGCGTAGCATTAAACCCCCAAATGACAAAAATTGACAGATAGAATCGCCTAAAATCATACAAAAATTTGCAGATAATATTGTCGTAAAAATACAAAAATTGGGAGATAGCAAAGGTTCGAATAGGCCTCAAAGCCACTGAAACAGTGCTCTACTTTGCGAAGGGGCTGGGGACGCTGTTGGGTGCGTCTCCAGCCCTCTGATTCTTACTTTGGATCCCGATGGTGGGGTGTTGTCGGTGCTGCTTGCTTGGTTACCTTGTCTCGCCGCTCTCTGTGCGTAGGCGGTAGCCGTGGACGAAGTCGCTAATAGCCGGCCAGGGAATCTGGCGGTCAACCCAAAATTGGAGCTGGACCAGATAGCGCTCGGTGGCGCGGGTGAGGGCTGCAAACTGTTCGTGAGTCTCTACCTGGGCGTAGAGGTCGCGGCTGTGGGCGAGGATTGCCGTGGTGTCATCCATTTTGCCGGTGACGTCGAAGGCGCCCGAGAACCAGTCGCACAGGCGTGCGGCGCTGTTGTTGATCGTTGCGAGGTCGGCGGTGCCATCGTTGGCGTTTTCGTTGGCCTGGGCTCGCAGGAGGGAGAGGGCGTCGGTGGCGTTCATGCAGTAGCCGACGGTGAAGTTCCAGACGGCGAATTCGCGGCCGGTGTCGAGCTTGCGGCGGCGCATCAGGTCGATGTCGCGGGGCTCCTCGAGCATCATTTGGTCGGCGAGGGCCTCAAGTGCAGCGGTGTACTCGGCAAGGTCGAGTGTGAGCAGGGTGTTGATATCCATCATCTTTAGGCCTCCGCCTCGATCTCGACGATTTCGTTTTTAATGTACATGCCCTGGTTGTCCCAGACATTGCGGCAGGCAGCGGCAAAGCGTTCACGGTCTGTCTCGCAGATGCGGGCGAACATGTTGCAGGTGCCAAAAGGCTCACAGACGTCAAAGAAGATGCAGATTGATGACCATCCGCCATACCAGCTCACGGCGCCCGCTGGCTCGTGAAAGACGGGGTTCTCGATGTGCTCGTAATTGGCGATGGGGCCCGAGACAGGATACGTCACCTCGGCATCGCAGATCTTGGCCGAAAAGATACGTGACTCGACTGGACAGGATGATTCGAACAGCTTGCATGCCTCGGGAGCCTTGTCCCAGAGCATGTCGGCGAGAAACGTCTCGCCATTCAGCGTGATCTTGAGCATTTTTGTCATAGTAAGGACCTCCTCAATCCGTCGCTCAAGGGGCTCGCTGGCGGATAAGGAGAAGACAGCAGCGGGGTCGCCGAACCCAAACTTCACGGCAGATCTCTGTCGCCCCAGCCCGCGCTGTTCTTCGCTAAAGTACCATGCAGCAATTGCGCGCGCAATATCAGTTTTTGATTTTCTGGAAGCGGCAACCGACGAGACGGCTCGCCGGCTGCCGGCCGACGCGCGGCAAAGGCACTCGTCTATTCCTTAAGTTGGATGAAAAACGCCATGTTATTGCAGGGCTGCATACTCGTCCAATAAGTGCATAGAATCTCGTATAGTGCGAGTAAGATTTTGCGCTGTCTGTTTTATGTTTAGCAAAGATATAGTTTGCATAATCTGGTCTAATCCCTGCTCTATTAAAATAAAGTTGCACGTAAATGACGTAGATATGCTTGAGCTGGGTTTCTTTACGCTGAGCGGGTAAAAGCGACCGTTCACCGTTCAACTATTTTCAAAATGAATAAAATGAGCGATAAAGAGAATATAAACCTAAATAAACTCGCGTATCGCACGGGCGCGGGTTATTAATGGGTTGTAGGCCTTTTACAGAAAGGATTCCAGCAATGTCTAAGCCTCTTGGCAAGCCCGATCGTATCGTCGTCGCCCTTGGCGGCAACGCCCTCGGCAACAACCCCGTTGAGCAGATCGAGGCCGTGAGCAACACCGCTCACGCTCTCCTCGGCCTGATCGAGCAGGGCAACGAGATCATCATCACCCACGGCAACGGCCCGCAGGTCGGCATGATCCAGAACGCCTTCGCCGCTGCCCACGACGCCATCGGCACCCCCGAGATGCCGCTGCCCGAGTGCGGCGCCATGTCCCAGGGCTACATCGGCTATCACCTGCAGCAGGGCATTGGCCGCGAGATGCACAAGCGCTATAAGCGTTGGCACGCCGCAACCGTCGTCACCCAGATCGAGTGCGACCCGGACGATCCCGCGTTCAAGAACCCGACCAAGCCGATTGGCCCCTTCTACACCGAGGAACAGGCCAAGGAGTTCATGGCCGAGGATCCTTCCAAGGTCTTCGTCGAGGATTCCGGCCGCGGCTGGCGTCGCGTCGTCGCTTCCCCCGATCCCAAGAAGATCGTCGAGGCTGACTCCATCCTCAACCTGCTCGACAACGAGTTCATCGTCATCGCCTGCGGTGGCGGCGGCATCCCCGTCGTCCGCGACTACGAGAACAAGGGCTGCTACAAGGGCGTCCCCGCCGTCATCGACAAGGACCTGGGCGGCGAGCTGCTGGCCGAGGACTGCGACGCTGACGTTCTGTTCCTGCTGACCGCCGTTGAGCATGTCGCCATCAACTTTGGTAAGCCCAACCAGGAGGAGCTCGAGGACATCACCGCCGACGAGGCCGAGCGCCTGGCCGACGAGGGCCAGTTCGGCAAGGGTTCCATGGAGCCCAAGGTCCGCGCCGCCATCAAGTTCGCCCGTTCCCGCAAGGGCCGTACCTGCATCATCGGCGCTCTGGACAAGGCCGCCGAGACCATGGCCGGCCTCTCCGGCACCCGCATCCACGAGTAGTCTCTACTCTGTTGCCTCTCTCGTGGGCGCCAGGCAAGACGCCCGCAAACTAGCCTCTCTTCATGAGCCCCGCAGTCCGCTCCGACTGCGGGGCTTTTGTTTCAACCCGGCACTTGGGGACGTTCCTTTCCTACCGGCAGCTTGGGACAGTCCCTAAAGGCTGTCCCCAACGACCACTCATTTAAGTCTGTCCCCAATGACTAGTAGTAGGCCCACATGGCTTCGACTTCGTTAAGGACTTCTACGACGCCCCAGCGGCGGACGCTGCGGCTGGCCGAGTTGGGGTCGTAGACGCCAATCTGGTCGGCGTCGTCAATACCGTAAAGCACAATGTAGTGGCCCACGTTGGTAAAGGTGCCCGGCCGAACGGCGGCGATGATGGGCGCTCCCGAACGCAGCGCCTGAGTCATCGAGTCGCGATCGTTATGGAGCTCCGTTCCGTTAAGTCCCAACTGCCACGCGCCGCTCGTCATAAACGACCATTCGGTTGCACCAGTGGGGGCGTAATTGCCCGCCTCAGAAAGCGCGCACATATCGACGGGGGTCATATCGGTGCGTCCCGTCTTAAAGATATAGACCATGGTGAGGCACGTAGGCCCGCAGGCATTTTGGCGGATGGTGCCGCCGGCGTAAGACAGCTCCGACCACGCAGGGTCGATCTGATAGATATGGGGCATCGTGCCGGCTTGCCATTGCGGGCGCGGGGTCGAAAAGGCGAAAGAATAACCGGGCGCGACGGGGGCCTTGAGCAGCTTGTCCTCGGCGGTGGGCTCGAGACCGGCCGAGCCGTGGGACATACAGGAGCTCATAAACACAAAGACCAGACAGGTGAGGATAGAGCACAGTGCGAGGCGAAGTCGACGAGCCGGCAGGGCGGGGGCATTCACGTGCGATGTCGAGCGGTAGGGCTTGCCGTCGCGTCCACCTTGGGGATGCGAAAAGAAGCGGTTGATATGGATGCCGGGCTGACGTGCGTCGTTGCGGCGCAGTTGCGGAACCTCGGCTTGATGCTGTCGAGTGCGCGCGCCTAAGCGGCTGTCTTGCTGCGCGCTTGTGCCCGTGCGCGGACGGCCACTTTGCCGTGTTTTGCTTGTCTGCTGCCGAGACGAAGGTCTGGGTTGCTCTTGAGGGCGTTGCGGATTGCTGCTCGTGGCCCTTCTGGGCGTCGGCGTAGTGCGGCCGGCAAGGCGAACGCTTTGTCGCCGTTGATCACCGTCGTTGTATCCGTATGCCATTCGTACCGCCTTGTCTCATGTATAACCTGTCTATCCTACAAAAAAGATGTGCAACAAAGGGGTCTGCGCGTCAAAAGCTCGGTAAACGGTACGAAAGGCGCAAAACACACGGCCTCAAAAACATCTCTATATGCGTCCGATGAGCGTACGCCCGTCGGGCTGGCGGCAACAATGAGCTGCAAACTGTGCCGTTCGTCCCAAAAATGGCGCCGCTCGTTTTGCAGTTCTGCCTTCGGTCGAGCTACAAGCGGAGCTGCTGTGCCAAGGCCGTATCTTAAGGCCAGGAAATAAAAGTGCGCGGCGAAACGGACCGCGCAAGGGGTGACGTCAAAGGGCGTCAAAAAGGAAAGGAGGGGAACAATGGCGGACAAGAACGCAGAAGTTGCAGTCGAGGATAACGGCGGCATGAAGAAAACGCTTTCGCTCTGGAACTTCTTCACCATCGGTTTCGGTGCCATCATCGGTACCGGTTGGGTTCTGCAGGTCGGCGACTGGATGGTCGTGGGCGGCGGTCCCGTTCCCGCTATGATCGCATTCCTCTTGGGTGCAATCTTCCTCGTGCCCGTCGGAGCTGTTTTCGGTGAGCTCACGGCTGCTATCCCCATCTCGGGCGGCATTGTCGAGTATGTCGATCGTAGCTTTGGCCGTACGCTGAGCTACATCACCGGATGGCTTTTGGCTCTGGGTAACGGCATCCTGTGCCCGTGGGAGACCATCGCCATTTCGACCCTCGTGTCCGAGATGTTCGGCAGCCTGCCCGGTCTTGAGTGGCTGCGCGCCGTCAAGCTCTACACCATCCTGGGCGCCGACGTTTACCTGTTCCCGACGCTGATTGCGCTTGGCTTTGCGGTCTACGTCATCTTCCTCAACTTCCGCGGTGCCAGCTCGGCCGCCAAGCTCCAGGCCTTCCTGACCAAGGCTCTGCTCTGCGGCATGCTGCTCGCCATGGGCGTCTCGCTGTTCACTGGCTCGCCGAACAACGCCATGCCTGTGTTCTCCCAGGTCGCCGGCGCTGGCGGCGGTAAGGCCGCCACCGAGAGCACCAGCCTGTTCGCCGGCATCGTGTCGGTCCTGGTTCTGACCCCGTTCTTCTACGCCGGTTTCGACACCATTCCTCAGCAGGCCGAGGAAGCTGCCGAGGGCCTTAACTGGAACAAGTTCGGCAAGATCATCTCCCTGGCCCTGCTGGCCGCCGGCGGCTTCTACATGGTCTGCATTTACTCGTTCGGCACTATCCTCGACTGGCATGAGTTTGTTAAGAGTCCAGTTCCCGCGCTTGCCTGCCTCAAGGGCATCAACATGCTCCTGTACCTGGCCATGCTCGTCATCGCCACGCTTGGACCCATGGGCCCGATGAACTCCTTCTACGGCGCCACGAGCCGCATCATGCTCGCCATGGGCCGCAAGGGCCAGCTGCCCGAGAAGTTCGCCGAGGTCGACCCCAAGTCCGGCGCTCCCAAGCTTGCCTGCGTCGTTCTGGGCGTCATCACCGTTATCGGTCCGTTCCTGGGCAAGAACATGCTCATTCCCCTGACCAACGTGTCGGCTCTCGCCTTCATCTTCTCCTGCGGCATGGTCGCCCTCGCCTGCCTGCGCATGCGCTTCACCGAGCCCGACCTGCCTCGTCCCTACGAGGTGCCCGGCGGCAAGTTTGGCATCGGCCTCGCTATCGCCGCCTGCGCCATCATCATCGGCCTGCTCGTGATTCCGTTCTCTCCCGCCTCCCTCAACATGGTGGAGTGGAGCATCGTGATCGGCTGGTTGGCTATTGGCCTGGCCCTCATGGCTTTCACCAATTCCCGTAAAAAGTAACGCCGAGCCGGGGCGGATCGGGTGCGCGGCCCCTCTCTCCCGCGCACCGAACCCGGCACCACTTGGGTAGCTTTGTGAGGCCTTAACCCAACATGGCCTCGCCCACTATATGGATCCATAAGGAGGAACCATGTCCACTAAGTATGCAATCGTTGGCGGCAAGCTCATCGACGGTACCGGTGCCGAGCCGGTCGAGAACTCCCTCGTTCTCGTCGACGACAACGGCAAGATCGAGTACGCCGGTGTTATGCAGGACCTTCCCGAGGGCGTTGAGGTTATCGACGCCGCCGGCAAGACCGTCCTTCCCGGCCTGATTGACACTCACCTGCACTTCTCGGGCAACCTGACCGACGATGACACCGATTGGGTCATGCAGCCGCTTCTCGAGAAGCAGGCCGTCGCCGTCAAGCAGGCCTACGACTGCCTCACCCACGGCCTCACCACCGTCTGCGAGATCGGTCGCTTTGGTATCCAGATCCGTGACTGCATCGACAAGGGCGTCTTTAAGGGACCGCGCGTTCTGGCCACCGGCCTCGGCTTCTGCCGCGTTGCCGGCCACGGTGACTCCCACCACTGCACCCAGGAGCTCAACAAGGAATCTCATCCCTGGGGTGACCAGGTCGACGGTCCTTGGGATTTGCGCAAGGCCGTCCGTCGTCGCCTGCGCGAGAACCCCGATGCCATCAAGATCTGGGCTACCGGTGGCGGCATCTGGCGCTGGGACTCCGGTCGCGACCAGCACTATTGTTCCGAGGAGATTCAGGCCGTGGTCGAAGAGGCCAAGATGGTCGGCATCCCCGTGTGGAGCCACTGCTACAACAACCACGCCGCTGCCTACGATTCCGTCCGCTTTGGCTGCGAGCAGCTGATTCACGGCTTCGATATCGATGAGCGCACCATGGACCTCATGGCCGAGCAGGGCACCTTCTTCACCCCGACGATCGCCTTCCTGCCCACCTGGTACGCCACCTATCCGCCCGTCTACGTCCCCGAGCTGCACGACAAGTACGAGGGCACCCTGGTCGAGAAGGAGCTGCAGCGCAACTACGACTGCCTGCGCGAGGCCAAGAAGCGCGGCGTCGTCATGACGATCGGCTCCGACTCCTTCTCCTTCGTCACCCCGTACGGCACCTGCTCCATCGAGGAGATGTACGAGTTCGTCGACAAGATTGGCTTCACCCCGGTCGAGACCATCACCTGCGCCACCCTCAACGGCGCCAAGATGTGCCACATCGAGGACGAGACCGGTTCCATCGAGGCCGGCAAGTGCGCCGACCTGCTGATCGTCAACGGTGACGTCGCCGCCGACATCCACGTGCTCAACACCGACAACATGGACGTCATCATGAAGGACGGCTGGATTGTCGAGGCTGGCACCTTTGGCGAGGCCAACAAATACAGCGCCTAAGATACCGTTTGTCGATGGCTGGATGTAAAACACAGTATTTGATTGCATAATGCAATGGAGAGGGTCGCTTGCGGCCCTCTTTATTGCTATGGGGTGCGTCAGTAAGAAGGGGATGACGGTGGATCTCAATAGGCTGATTCTGGGCAAGAGTTACAACTCTACCAAGGTCTTTCGTACGGCCCAGCATGTGGTTCAGGCCATCCTACTTGGTGTCGTCGTTCCGGCGCTTATCTTGCTGCTTATCTGGGATTTAACCGATAACCCCAATCCCGTTCCAGGCGTTGTCGTCATTGCCGGCCTGGTCATGCTGTGCTTCTTCTTCTCGTACGTCTTTGTGGTCCCCGACGACCTCACATCGAGCGCAACCGACCGTACGCTCGCCATCGCATCAAAAATATTCGCCTATACGTCGCGCGGTCTTACGCCCGAAGCGGCCCTGGGTGCCTCTAAAATCATCCTGTCCGAGACCATCGCTTCTGCCATCTGCTTTACCGACGGCAAGCAGGTGCTGGCAAGCTGGGGCGAGGACTCGGCAAAGTGCCCTGCCGGAACCCCGGTCGTGCTCAAGACCACGCTCAGCGTGATTGAGACGGGCGAGCAGAGCGTTTTTTCGCGTGACACCTCCAGTGAGACGGGCGGCTATTTTCCCCGCCTGCGCGCCGGCATTGTCGCGCCGCTTACCGTGCGTGGGCATTGCGTGGGCACACTCGAGCTGTATTACCCCCGCCTGAGCAGCATCGATATGCGCCAGACGGCCCTTGCTTCGGGTTTTGCCGATCTCATTTCCACGCAGCTCGCCAGCTTTGAGCTCGAGCGCCAGGACGAGCTCACAGCTCGCGTTGAGCTACGCGCCCTGCAGTCGCAGGTCGACCCGCATTTTCTATTCAATACCATTAGCACGATTGTGTCGCTCGTTCGAACCGAGTCCGACAAGGCGCGATCGCTGCTGATCGACTTTTCCAACTACTATCGTCAGACGCTTTCTGATTCCGATACGCTCACCACGCTCGAGCACGAGGTGGAACAGGGCACCCGTTATATCAATCTTATGCAGGCCCGGTATGGCGACGGCCGTCTGCGCGTTTCGGTCGACATCGACTTTGAGGTGCGCGACAGCCTGGTGCCGCCGTTTATCTTGCAGCCGCTGCTCGAAAACTGCATCAAGCATGCGCAGCGCGAGACCGAGCCGCTTTCTATTCGTGTTAGGGCCTTTGAGACCGATGACGGCTTGGAGATCATCGTCGAAGATGACGGCATCGGTATGAACGAAGAAGTCTGCGCGCATCTGTTTGAGCAGCATCGCCGAGAGGAGCCCGAGAGCATTACCGCCGACGGCTCCATCAAGCGAGGTTGCGGCTTGGCGCTCTTCAACGTGCTTCAGCGCATCCATTTCTTTTACGGAGAAGATTCTGGCATGCGCGTGAAGTCCCAGGAGGGCGTGGGAACGCAGGTCATCGTTGAGTTGAACGGCGAGCCGCATGAGCCGGCGCCGCTAACGGTGTAGTACGCGGTTGGATTGAGAGAAAAGAGGGGAAGCGCATATGTCCGAAGGCTGGAACATCTTGGTGGTTGATGACGAGCCTCCCATTAGGGCTGAACTACGCTATCTGTTGGAAAAGGATACGCGTGTGGGTCAGATTGCCGAGGCGGGCAATGTCACCGAAGCCGTGGAGTCGATTCTGTCGAACAAGCCCGACGTGCTGTTTTTAGACATTACCATGCCCGGTCGCTCGGGAATTGAGCTTGCCGAGACGCTGCAGAACCTAAAGACGCCGCCGGTCGTGGTGTTTGTGACGGCATTCGCCGAGTATGCGGCCGATGCCTATAACCTCGATGCTGTCGATTACATCGTCAAGCCGGTCGAGGATGCCCGCTTGTCAAAGGCGCTCGACAAGATCGAGACTGCCCTGGGCGCTCGCCGTGTCGTCCATGCTCCGCGCCAGCCTTTGCGCCTGACGGTGGATCGCGGGGGCAAAAAGGTGTTCATTCCCGTGGCGGATGTCTGCTACTTTGAGGCGCGCGCCGATTTTTGCAACGCCGTCTGCGCCGAGGGAACATACCTGATCAATGAGTCGATTTCCTCGCTCGAGCGGCGCCTGGCCTCCGAGGGCTTTATCCGTGTCCACCGCAGTTATCTGGTCAATTTGGAAGACGTGCATAATGTCGAGATCGGTTCCACGGGTCTTATGGAGCTCAGGCTCGATCGCGTAACCTCGACGGTGCCTGTGTCCCGTCGTCGCGCAGCCGAGGTCAAGGCGCACTTGGGGCTTGCGTAGGCAGTCTGCATATCATCGTTTACCGCCGCAGGTTTGGCATGACCGTGCGGTGGGCATAATGGGTGACATCGAATGAAATCGAAAGGATCATTATGCCCGCGCTCATTACGCATCATCTGTTTGGCGAGGAAAGCATCGACCGTCTTCCGCAGGGCGTTATTACGTCCGACGAGGAGCGCATCGCCTTTATCCTGGGCAACCAGGGTCCCGACCCGTTTTTCTTCCACATGCTCACGCCGCGCATTTCCGACTGTATGTCGCTTGCTCAGGTCATGCACCGCTCGCGCATGTCGCGCCAGTTCTCGTGCCTGCGCGACGGCGTGTCGCACCTACAGCCGCGCGATGTCAATCTGGGTCGCGCCTTTGCGCTGGGCCTGCTGTCGCACTATGTGCTCGATCGCAATGCCCACCCCTTTGTCTACGAGCAGCAGTTTGGCATTGTTGAGTCCGACCCCGAGCTCGAGGCTTCGGGCAGTCAAGTTCACGCCGTGCTCGAAAGCGACCTGGACGTGCTGATGCTGCAGCTCAAACGTGACGGGGCCACGGTCGAGGATTATCCGCCGGCGGGCGAGATCGTCACTACCGACCGCATCAACCGTGTGGCCGGCGTGCTGATGAGCTACATCGCCGGGCGCGTGTACGGTATCGACATCCCGGCGGGGGAGTACGCCGGCGCCGTCTCGGACATGCAGATGCTCTATCGCACCATTGAGCCGGCCGGCTCGGTAAAGACGCGCGCGATTGCCCTGGTTGAGGGCTTGGTGCATGACTACTCGCTGCTCGACGGCCTTGCTCATCGCGTGACGACGGAGCTGCCCGAGCGCACCGGTAACCTGGGCCACCTGACATGGAAGAACCCCTTTACCGATGAGGTCTCGACCGAGAGCTTCCCCGAGGTCTTTGAGCGCGCGCTGACCGATTACGAGCTCACCGTTGCCCGCTTTATCGAGACCGGTGACATGGATGCCGTGACCGGCCATATCAACTATAGCGGCCGCGTACTCGACGCCGACGAGGAGTTCGACCGCGAGGAGTAGGACCCGTGCGTGCCCCTTTGCCGAATCCTTACCAGCGCTTCTGTGCAATTGGGGTACGATGAACTAACTGCATATCGGGCGAATACGAAGGGGCCCTGTCCATGAAATACACCAAGCTCGAGCGTAACTGGGTTATGTACGATGTGGGCAATTCGGCCCTCGTGTTGCTCAATACCTCGGTGGTGCCCATCTACTTTAACGCCATCAATACTGGTGCTTCCTCGGCAGACCTGGTGGTCGCTTGGGGCAACGCTCAGACGATCGCCTCGCTGGTCATTGCCATGCTCATGCCCATTCTGGGCGCGCTTGCCGATTACGCCGGCAACAAGATCAAGTTCTTCTTGGGCTTCTTCCTCACGGGCCTGGTTCTTTGCCTGGCGCAGGCTATCCCAATGTCCGCCATGGCATTTTTGACCGTGTACGTGCTGTGCACCATCGGCCTTAACTCTTCTATGACGTTCTACGACGCCATGCTGCCCGACATTACCACCGACGAGCGCATGGACGCCGTGTCCAGCTCGGGCTATGCCTGGGGCTACATCGGTTCCACCGTGCCGTTCATCATCTGCCTGGCGCTCATCATGGGTGGCCCCGCTCTTGGCGTCCCCACCATGCTGGCAACGCGTCTGTCGTTTATCATCACTGGTGCCTGGTGGCTCATCTTTACCCTGCCGCTCATTCGCACCTATAAGCAAAAGTACGGTCGCGAGCGCGGTCCCGAGGACACCATCGGCCGCATCGTGGGCGGTGTGTTCTCCGAGGTCGGACACACCATGCGCGAGATCGCCCACAACAAGACCGTGCTGGTCTACATGATCGCGTTCTTCTTCTATATCGATGGCGTCCACACGGTCATTTCCATGGCTACCAGCTACGGCTCGGCTTTAGGCATCGACTCGACCCAGCTGGTGCTGGCGCTGCTCGTTACGCAGTTTGTGGCCTTTCCGTCTGCCATCATCTACGGCAAGCTCGCCGGACGCGTGGGCACGCTCAACATGATCCTGGTGGCCGTCGCCGCCTACATGGGCATTGTGCTGTTCGCCGCATTCTTCCTAAAGACCGCCTTCGAATTCTGGGTGCTTGCCATTATGGTCGGCCTGTTCCAGGGCGGCGTGCAAGCGCTCAGCCGTAGCTACTTTGGCCGCATTATCCCCAAGGAAAAGTCCAACGAGTACTACGGCTTCTTTGACATCTTTGGTCGTTATGCAAGCGTCATGGGCACTTTCCTGGTGTCGGTCGTCACCTCGCTGACCGGCAACCCATCGCTGGGCGTCCTTTCCATTGGCGTGCTGCTGATCGTTGGCTTTATGCTGCTGGTTCGCCTGTCCCGCATGACTCAGGCGGCAGAGCAGGCCGCATAGGAGCGAGCGGCTATTGGGCCTGTCCGCGGTACTCTTTTGGGGTTATCCGCAATAAACATTGCGACTTGCGAGCAATGATTTGCCCAAGTGGGTATGATGGAATCAGCTAGGTCGCGGGGCGTCGCCTGTGTTTGGCGGCGCCCCGTTTTTGTGTTGCAGGGAGGGAAGGCATGAACGCCACGGTTGTGATTCCAACATATTGGGCAGACGACGAGGCCCATGCAAACGCTCCCGGCGTCTATGACCACTCGACGAAGCTCAACGCCACCAATCCCGAGCTCGACCGCTGCCTGGCCTCGCTCGAGCAGGTGCGCGACATTCCGAGGATTATCCTTTTGGTGGTCTGCCCCATCTCGGTCACGGCTGATGTGTCGAAGCGCGTCCACGAAATCGTCGACGCGCACCCTACGCTCAAGGTCACCGTGGTTACCAACAACCAGGCATCGCGTATCGCCGACCGTGTGGCGCAGATTGCTCCCAATGGCTCGGGCGAGTGCGTGAGTCTGCGCGGATACGGCGCCATTCGCAATATGGGGCTTGCCTGCGCTGCGGTGCTCGGCCACGATGCCGTTGTCTTTTTGGATGACGACGAGACCGTTATCGATGCCGACTTTATGAAGCGCGCGACCTATGCACTGGGCCAGCAGACGCGTCAAGGCCTGCCGATTTTGGTTAAGAGCGGTTACTTTTACGATCGAGACGGATCGCCGTTGGCGCCTACAGACAAGGTGGGCATTTGCCATCGTTGGTGGACCAAACGCATCGAGTTTAATCGCTGGATGAAAAAGGCGCTCTCGGGCACCCGTATTTCGCGTTCAAACTACGTGTGCGGCGGCCTTGTGGCGCTTCATGCCCGCGCCTTTACCCGTGTGGCGTTTGACCCGTTTATCACCCGAGGCGAGGACCTAGATTACCTCTTTAATATGCGCATGTTTGGCTACGACGTGTGGTTTGACAACGAGTGGGTCGTTCGTCACCTGCCGCCCGAGTCCGAGAAGCGCTCGCCGCGCTTTATGCAGGATGTGTACCGTTGGTACTACGAGCGTGCCAAGCTGACGTTTGCCGCGCACCAGCAGGAGCTCGTTCCCGTCACGGCCGCGTCGCTCATGCCCTATCCGGGCCCGTGGATTTCGCGCGAGCTCGACGACCGCGTGCGCAAAACCGCCATGGTCCGCAGCATGTTTACCCGCGAGCACGAGGGATACCTGCGCATTTGGCGTCACGGTATTGACGAAGCCAAGACC
>CALINZ010000066.1 GCA_938045085.1 uncultured Collinsella sp.
TCCTCGCTCGTGCCGTGGTAGATGGGCATGCTCACGTCGATGGAGGGGATCTCGACCCAGCTCATCATGGGGTCGCGGTCAAAGATGAGCTGCTGGGCGTAGGGCTCGATCTGGTCGGCGGGAAGCTCGGTGGCCTCGCCCGCCAGCTGCTCGTTAAAGGAGCGCGCCTGGAGCAGGATGCGTTCGCGCTCCTCGGCAGACAGCGCATCCACGGTGCTGGACACCGTGCTGATCTGGTTGAACACGCCCGAGGCCTCGAGCCGGTCCAAGATCCACGGCCAAGTCATAAGGCCCACGCCAATAAGGATGATGACGATGGTGATGAGCCGGTCGGCCCAGCGCGGCAGCCGCTTGCGGCGGCGTTTGGGCTTGGGCTTGGACTGAGGTTTGGGCTGAGGGCATGAGCCGCCGTTGTCCGCGGCGTTATTGCTCTTCATATGTTTGGCGCCCTGCACCATCGCCGGTCACTCCTCTATAGCTCAGGTTGTCTAAACAAATAATAGCCGATTAGCGAGCTTCCGCGCCGGACAACGCAGCTAGGACCGAAACGCCGCCTACGGTTCGAATTCTTGGAGACCTTCTACAGCGCTTCTTGCCATGGATATTCCTTTCCAAACATGCGATCGACTTCGAGCTGAATTCGCTCATCGTCGATTGCCGCCAAAGATAGCGCAAGCGAAATGTCGTCGACATGGGAGGAGCCGGCAAACACGGGCGCATAGCGCCACACTTGAATCATCGCCGTTTCGTTATCCGGCAACTCCCCGTCTGCGACTTCGAGGTCGCTCAGTTGACGCCATACACTTCTTAAGACGGCCTTTTGTTCCATACCCGGCGCAGCGAGCATCGAACGCGCAGCGAGCGCCGTCTCCCCGGCGTCAACAAGATAGTCGATCTGCGGCGTCTTCCTTGCAAAAAAGACCTTCGAGACAGGCGAGGAGAGCTCTGCCATGTGCTCACTGAGCAGAAGATCAACGGCAACAGGGAACACGACGACACGTCGCTCGCAACGCTCGCGCCTCGCGAGCCCCCTGTCAACAAGCTCGGTTATGGCCTCACTCGCACGGCTTGCCGAAATGCCAAGCGCACGACAAAGGTCATAGGGGCGATATGGTTCCTGGGCGGCTCCCCAGATTGCGGCAGCCTGCGCATTGGGTGACATCTTGGTCGCGTGATTGCGAAACCGGGCACCGCCCCTCTCCGTACAAGCTGTGCCCATAAATGGAAGAAAAGCCTGTCTACCTGGGCAGACAAAGGGAATCTCTTGTGCGACCAATGCTTTGCGCTGACGTGCATCGGCATCAGGAAACGAAACGACAATAGGAGTCTCCGCGCGCAAGGCTAGCTGGCTATAGACTCTCTTAGCCTCGGGAAGCCCGACGCCAGTAGGCAAGCTTGCAAGCAAAAACGAAAAACCGTTTGCGTCAACAGCGCGGACCTCAATCGCCCGCAGATGCAGCGGCAAGCGTGCGGATCCAGGCCAAACTTTGGCCTTGGCGGAGAGGCCTAGTGCTTCTTGTAAGTAGATTAGCGCTTCGTTCATTTCCATCGTTTTCGTCTGATTCCAATTTATATTGGAATTATACATAATTTTCGGAATTAACGTGATTCCTTTCGTGCATAAGTCCATTATTTACGTTTTCAGAACCGGATCAGTGGGTGATTCGGGATACAATCGTTACAGGAAACGACACGCCCCGCGTAAGTGTTCGAAAGCGCGAGCGAGCAGTTTCCGGTGTTGTAAAATGTCCGGACTCCGAACCACGGGCATTTTAATTTGCACGCGCGGCGCAAATGCCTTCTACCGTCCGCACCGCGCGTGCGCCTACGGACCTTAAACCGAACTTCATACGAGTCAAGAAACGCGATGACGAACGTGCCCACCGCCGCGAGGGCGGCGAGGGCGTTAAGGAATTTCAGCATTTGGGGACCTCCGATCGAGTCGTCGGCCGCCCGCGCACGAGATGCGTCGCAAGGGTATTTTACTGCGAGCACTCGCACTTACAGCTGGTAAACGCAATATTTGCAAACATCTGTTCGATATTCATACGCTTGATTCATCGGGCAATGGAGGCTGGCCGCGTTATCCCAAAAGAACGGGGCAAACTCCAGTGCGGAGTCTGCCCCGAAAAGAGAATGGCAAAGCAAGGACGTGGATGAACGAGAAAAGTGTCCGCAAATCTCATGGTCATCACATCCCACCTGTCAAAGGGATGGGTGAGCGAGTGTTACTCCTGCTCGGACTCCTCGGCCTGCTTACGGCTGCGGATGAGGTGCGCCACGCCGACGCACAGCACCACGCCACCAGCAATCCAAGTGAAGGTCACGCCGTTGAGACCGGTGAGCGGGAGGCCGGAACCCTTCTGGTCGACGATGATGAAGCTGAGCTTGCCGGTAGAAGCGACAACAGAATCGGCCTTTACAACACCATCAGCAGCAGTGACGTTGGCAGAACTAATCTCAGGGATCACTTCGGAGCCATCCTGATTAAGAGTGCCGCGTGCAATAGTGAACTTGACGCCATTGGAGGCAGAGTTATTGTAACCAGGCGCCGGAGTTACCTCTTTAAGGATATAGGTGCCCTCATCAAGACCGACAACGTTGATCATGCCCTTATCGTTGGTAGTTAGTATTGCGGCATCTGTATTTGTCGTCGTGGTACCGTCGGCCTTGATAAATTCGTTGGAGCTTTCCTCCTTCAGCGTGAACTGAACGCCTTGGAGTTTCTTGAGATTGCCGGTCTCATCCTTGTCGCTACCGACCTTGGTAACATCGATACCATAGGTGTAGTCGTAGGCCGGATGGTCAACCGTGGTACCGGTGCCGTTGGTGTGCGGGTTGTTGGAATAGGTCAACATGACATTGTTCACCTGAGCCTTGCCGAGCATATCCGCGTTAATCTTGCGAGCATCCAGTTTTGCCTCATAGTTCACATAGACTGTCGAACTACCGTCAACGGTGATGGGAGTGCCATGCGTATC
Organism: uncultured Collinsella sp.; assembly: GCA_938045085.1. Lineage (GTDB taxonomy): Bacteria > Actinomycetota > Coriobacteriia > Coriobacteriales > Coriobacteriaceae > Collinsella. The sequence goes on from CALINZ010000066.1 coordinate 2,982, forward strand.
CTTTGCTTCTTTGAGGTTTTCGAAGGAAACAGTGAGCGTATTCGTGCTTTTCCCCGGGGCATAGGTCGCACTGTAGCAAGCGGGATCTACGACAGAATCGCCAATCTTGACCTCAACGACCGGGTTATTTCCATTAAGATTCGGCACCATCGTGCAGGGAAGCTCGTCGGTGAAAGTGTAGCTGTACTTCGTGTACGTATTAATGTTGCTTGCAACAGTGCCGGCAAGCTGATATTTAATCAACTGCTCGGAGGCAGAGTCGGCAGCTTTGTTGGCAGCAGTGAAAACGGTTTTATTAACGTCCGTAACAAATTTATCGCCCTTGTCATCCATGACAGCCTTGGTCACGTTGGGGACGCTCTTCTTGGGCTCCGCATTTACATCGGCGCCGCCGACGATGGTGAAAATCGGCGAGGTGAACGCGTCATCATTACCGTTGGTCGTATTGGTGCCCTTAGTCGAACTGGGCTGAGCGGTCACAAAGAGCCAGTAACCAGCGGGCAGATTGTTGAATTTACCATCGGTCGCGGTTTTCCAGCCAGTGGTCGCGTTAGTTGCAGTCACTTTCTCCAGAGCTTTGGCGATCCTGTCGAGCGTCGTTCCCACTTTCAGATTGGTAGTCTGGTTGGTGGCCGCATACTCATCCATGGTCTTAGTCTTAATCCACTTCGCCCAGGCGGCAGCATCATTGGGATTGGTTGGTTTAGAAGAGTCCGTCGTGTCCGATGTAAATTCCCCGGTCACGGCATCCCTAACATCATCCGATGCCCAGGTGATATCGGAAAGCGTCTTCTCATCGTTAGAGTCCCAAACATCGGTACTTGTCTGATCCTGCGTAACCGTAGCGGAGAAAATCTTGATGCCCTTAAAGGTCGTACCCGCGTAGCCGTCATCTTTGATCGTCACATTGCCGCTCGTCGTAGCCACAGGCGTGCCCTCAGCAAACGCCATGGTCACCGGGGCCATGACGCCGCCGAAGCTCAGCGCTGCTGTGAGGCCGGCGGTTACTGCCAGGTGTGCGATGTTCTTGCTCATGCTCATCTTCTTTTCCTCCGTTTTCCGTCTGGTTCTCATTCGATCGGTCATCATCTGTCTGTGTCTTAGCATTTACTTCGCTACGTCTCGACCCGCTCTCTGTGGGGCTGCCAGCTACTCTTTATGGCTGCCACCTCCCCGCTTGACCAGGAGCGCGACCACGATGAGCGCGGCTCCGGCGACCGCTGCGGCGGCCGCGGCGTACATTGCCATATCGCCAGTCGAGGGCATAAAGCCTCCGGTGGTAATGCTAGGGGGTGTGCCGGTGGGCGTGTTGATGAGCGACGCCTCCAGGCTGCCCGTCGACCCGTCCGCGCTGTCGGCGCGCAGGGGCGACTCGGCCGTGATGGTGAGCTTGGGCTTGGCGGCGGCCACCTGGTCGACGTCCAGGCCCTCGGCCTTGACCGTCACGGAGCGCGTGCCCTCAAAGGCGGTGTAGCCCTTGGGCGCCTTGAGCTCGCGGACCTCCAGCTTGCCCGAGTCCACGCCCGAGACGGTCACGCAGCCGTCCTCGCCCGTGGTGACGGTGGCCTTGCCCTCCGCATCCCACGTGCCGTCGGCCGCCAGCGTGCGACCGCGGTCGTCGGCGATGCTCAGGACCGCCCCGGGCAGCGGCTTGTCGCCGTCGCTGCCGCGCTTGGTGAGCGCGAGATCCCAGGTGTAGGCGCACGCATCGTCGCTCGGCGTGCGGGTGAAGCCGGCGTCGCCGGACTGGTCGGCAAAGGGAGAGCGCGGGTAGCGCAGGTAGACCTCGTTGGGGTTGCCCTTCGCGATGCCGTGGTTGCACGCGCTGTTGAGCGGCGCGTTGTACACGGCGACCACGCGGGCGCCCGCGGTGAAGGCGTCAACCCCGCCGAGCGCGGCGATGAGGTCGCCGGTGCGCACGGTGAAGGTCTTACCGTCGGCCGCTACCTTGGTGGCGCACTGGGCCGTGATGTCGGTCCAGCCCTTCGCGGGCTCGGTGCCGGCGCGGCCGTCCTTGCCGGCCGAAACGGCGTCGAAGCCGCCGTCCGCGCCCGCCGCCACGTACACGCGCATGCTCGCGGCGACCTTGGAGGGGTCGAGCCCCGCGCCCATGGTGTCGACGAACTGCACCGTATAGGTGTCGTAGGCAGTGAGCCCGGCCGGGACCGTGGCCGAGAGGCGCCAGTACAGGTCGTCGGCGACCGTGGCGTCGGCGGCCTTCTGCCAGGCGGCTGTGCCGTCCTCCAGCACGTGCTTGGAGACCTTGGGGGTCGCCGCCTTGGGCTTGACGGCGACGGCGCCGCCGCCCACCAGGGCCATGATCGGCGCGGTGCCGGCCTCGTTCTGGGCGATGGCGTCGTCGTCGGCGACGATGAGCCAGTATCCGCTGGGCAGCTCGGCCGCCGTGCCCGCGTTAAGGGCCATGGACACGGCGCCAGAGCTCTGGAGGGAACGAGCGAGCTGTGCGCTCAGCGCGCTCGTAAGGTGGGAATCGGTGTTGAGCCACTCGGCAGCTTCCTGCGCGGTGGTCTGGGAATTGGGCATGCCGGCGCTGTGCAGCACAGGCAGCGCAGCGTCGCGCACGGCGTCGCTTGCCCAGGCGAGGTCGGTGGCGATCTTGGCGTCGCTGTCGCCGTCGACGACGTTGGCGCTAAAGATCTGGTAGGTGTCGTAGCTGCTTGCCACGGTGCCGCTCACCGTGATGGAACCGGTCGAGGTCGGCACGGCCTGCGCGGATGCGGGGAACACAACCGCGCAGGTGCCAATCAGGAGGGCAAGCAGCGCAAACAAGATCGGGAAGGAGCAAACTTTCTTATTCACGACGCTTACCTCCCTTCGCATTCGCCTTGCGACGAATGTGCATCCAGGCCGCAGCAGCGCAAAGCACCGCCGCGCCGGCAAGGTATGTCACAGTGACGCCCGACATACCGGATAGAGGCAGAGTGGTGGAGTAGGTGTTGGTGAAGGTGGAGGCGGGAATGGCGTCGGGCGCGGCGGCGGAGGGTTGAACCACGACGCCCTGCCCGTTCTCACCCAGGGCGTTACCCATGTCATCCTTCATCTGCGTGACCGTGGTGGAGGTGGTGAGGCCGGAGTACTTACCATTGTCCCTGGCAACCTTCACCGTGACGGCAACCTGGTACTCGGCCTTGGAGTAGCGGAGCTTATTGACGGCACCGGTGGCGGGCGCGACCTCCTTTACCGTGTAGGTGTAGGTCTTGGCGTAGTCGTTATCGGTGCCTGCTTCAGTGGACAGGTGCGACATGTTGAACGTGATCGCGCCAAAGGTCGCCGTGATGTTGTTGAGCCTGGTGGCGTCAGTCTCCCCTGCCTTTGGGGCAACAGAAATCTTGAGCTCTTTGGGCTTGGGGGCTGTGTCTGCGTAGTCACCCGTAGCCTCAATGCTGAACTCGAACGGCACATAGCCTTTGTCGCCCTTCGGCCAATCCATGTTTCGAACCGATTTGATCACCGGGATCTCCACGGACGTGGTGGTGAGAGTGTCAGAGATGTACGTAGTGCCATCAACGATGCTCGGCTTCTCGTCCCCGGTCCACGCAATGGAACCGTTCGTGTTCACCGTGAACCAATATTCCGTCGGGTTCTTCTCGTAGCCAAACGGAGCCTGGGTCTCAACAAGCGTGTACGTGCCCGGCAGCAGGCCCTCGAGCGTGAACTTGCCAGGCGCGGTGTCGGTGTCTACCCACGTGGTATCGCTCGAAGTCGACTGGTCGCTCACCTGGTCGATCACGGTCCAGGACTGGTCGGCCGTACTATCGGCATCCTTTTTCTTGGTGAGCTTCCACTCAGAACCAGGCAAAGGAGTGTGTTTTGTGTCGTCCTCCGCCACCTTGGTCCAAGACACCGTACCGGTGATCCTGGCGTTGGGGATGGCACCCGTAAGGTTATTCTCGAACGGGACCAGTGAGTTGCGATTTGCCGTATCCACATAGCCCTGAACGTAGTTGACCGTCTCACCAGCATTGTTCATGGTGGCATAGTAGATCTTGTCCGAAACCTGGTAACCCTCCGGCGCCGTCTCCTCTTTGATGTAATACGTGAAGTACTTGGTATCCTTGGGATCGCCGATGTTGGCCTTCTGATTCAAATAGTTGAACTGAAGCTCGCCATGAACCGAAGCGTAATCATTTGCGCCACCGTCAGTCACCGTCACGATAGCGTGTTGGCCCGCGACAGCATCCTCGACAGAACCATAGATAGCCCACGAGGAACCGGGGAGCAGCGTAGTGCCGTCCGCAGCGTCGACCTTGCTCCACGCAATGGCAGAGCCGTCCGGTGTATACGACCCGGACCACGGGAAGTTGTGACGCTCCTGATCCATATCGATGACGGAAGCCGAGTTACCCTCACCAAATGCTGCGGCAACCTTCGGGCTGTTCATTGAGAAATCGACGCCCACATAAACGCGACCGTTGGTAGTCACATGGTCGTCGAAACTTCCGTTGGGAACGAGAATCGATCCGATCATAGCCGCCGCAGGATCGTCGTCAGTCCACTTAGCACCGCTGACTGTGCCACTGTATCCCCAGTCCGCGCGGTCCTCTCCCGCGATGCCGCCTCGAATGGTAAGGCTGGTGGTATCGACGAAGTTCCACATGATGGACTGGGAGGCCAGCGAGTATTTCGCGTCAAGGTCTTTCTTGGCGTACTGACTCTCGTAACCGCGAGATATTTCTGTATCTCCCCACCAGAAGCGCCAGCCGTTGTGGAACTCGACAGGATTAGTACCTGTAACGTTCACGACAATGGATGCGCCTTCGGGGATATTGGTGAACTTAAAGTCGACGCCGCGGTAGTAGACGCCATCCTTCCAGTTGGAGAGCTCGGAACCGGCGATGGTGAAGACCTGTTGCATAGAAGTTCCATCGCCGGTAAAGGTGATGAGTCGCTCGGTGTTGCGAATCATATTGTTCGGGATTCCGGTATCGAGCGCACCGGAAACAGACTTGCCGCTACCATCGTCGCTACCATCGAATTTGAGTGTATAGCTTGTTCCGTCGTTATTGTACTTGTTGATGACGTAGTTGCTATTAGGCTCTGCAAAGCCGTTGACATCCACCTCGCCGGTATCTTCAAACGAGTCGAGCTGTTTCGATAGCTTCGAGAGGTATCCATTTGTACCGTTATAGCTCGAATAATCGCTACCGTTGACATTAGTCAAATCAACAGCTTTATTGAACAGGGTGCTTTCCAGAGCAGACAAGCCCTCGTACCAATTACCCTGCATTGTCACCACAGACTGGCGTTTATACTCGCTATCGCGCCAGTATGTGATGGGGCCTGCGATTTGCGCGGTGTAGGCAAAGCCGGAAGGAGTCGCGCCCTCAGAAGGTCTCTGCTGTCCGACCCAAGCGCCTTTGTTCCAAGCGCCAACGGTAGTCGCCCCCGGCAAGTTGCCGTTGTAACCAACGCTCATTTTGGTGATCGCACTGTCGATTCCGGCGACCGCAAGCACGGTGCTGCCGTAGACAGGACGGAACTGGGAACCAAAACCAACGGTGCCAAAGCGGAAACCAGCGCCGCCACTATTATTATAGGGCCAGCTCTCTTTGAGTGGATTCATGGCAAGCTTGCCACGGACCACGGTAAGGCCCTCCGCCTCAGCGGCATATGAGCCGGTGGGGGCGTTGTCCGCATCAAGATTACTAGTGTCGCTCGGCTTACCACCGATGTACATGTCGCGGCCGACGTAGGTGGCCACGCCGGGATCGGGGGTGGAGACATCGATATTCGTACCGATACCGATAGACGTGGGAACGTAAATTCCCGGCTTCACGGTGGCCGTCGCTCCCGCTGAAGCCGCATTCGCACTCTGAGCCTGCTCAACACTATTTGAAGAGCCAGACTCGCCGCCATCGGTCTCGTCGCTATTCTGGTTTTCGGCATCCTCGCTGGTGTTACCTACAGCAGCGGACTCACTTGAGGAACCCCCCCATTACAGTTTCCGCGGTAGAAACTGTCTGGGCATCGTTGGCGATGGCCTGCGAGATCGGGGGCATGACGAGCGACAGTACCAGGCTCAACACGGAGGCTCCGCACAAAACGCCTGCCAGTACACGGCGCGTCGCTTTTTTGCTCTGCTTAGATTTGTCTGAATTCGCTTTCATCGATGTCTCCTCCCCAAGAGACCGCGATCTTGCTCTTTCACTATCAAACGTATCTGCGCAACCTGCAATTGCACACGCTTATAGTACATATTGTAACGATTGTTTGAACATCTAAGCAAAAATACCGATAGTTTTGTAGCGAATTCTCAATTCTCTTGACATTTGCTCGGATTAACCTTCGTTTATTCGTTATTTAGTTTTTATTTCTGCTGGTAATTTAGTTGCCTATCATTTTTTAATAGCATTTTATTTATTTGCACAACATTTTGCTCAAGAGTAAACATCCTGTGAACGGTTGAAAATCGACCGTGAGCGGTAGGTCATCAACCGGGAGGAATACCCTACCAAACTGATGAGAATATCTTTAACCCATCGGTGGTTAGAAGCGTAATGTTCAGACAACTAAATTTGAATTTTCGCGCAGATTTTAGGCATCAATTCGCCCAAATCGCCTGAGGCCACCACAAAGGTGCCTGTCCCCTTTGTGGTGGTTCTCCCCCGGCGCTAAAGCAGATGCTCCTCGATAAAGATCGCGATGCCGTCTTTGTCGTTGCTCGCGGTTACAAAATCGGCGGCGGCACGGGTGGCATCGCTGCCATTTGCCATGGCCACACCCACGCCGGCGTCAGCCACCATGCAGGTGTCGTTGTCTGCATCGCCAAACACGCAGATGTCCTGGAGCTCCATGTCGTTGAGCTCCGCCACGCGCACAAGGCCGCGCGTCTTGGACACGCGCGGATCCATGAACTCGTAGAGCCGCTGCGTGGTTTGCAGAGCCGCCGCCTTAACGGTGTTATCGGCAAACGTCGATGCTCGCTCGATGACCTGCGGCATCACCTCAGGCGCCATGGTAAACATCACCTTGGGCTGCGGCTCGCGCAAAAACTCGGCAAAATCGACCACCTGGTAGGGCACGCCGTCGACGCGCGACAGGTGCTCGACGCACGCGTTGCTCTCGGGCACGTAGAACACGCCGTCTCGGGGACAGACGGGCGTTGCCGGAAGGTCCGCCATGTGCTTGCAGATGCGCGCGATGGTCTCGCCCGGCAGCGGATAGCTCAGCTCGTTGATGTCGTGCGCGCGGTCGATGACCTCGGCGCCACCGCAGCCCACCAGCACGTCTACCAGGCCTTCGA
>CALINZ010000067.1 GCA_938045085.1 uncultured Collinsella sp.
AATCGTAGCCCGAGACGGTCCCGGGCTGACAATTTCGACTGTAATGGACGTTCTTAAATGACTACCCAATAACTACTCTGTGGTGTCGTCGTCCTCGGCAAGCTGGGGGAACACGGCGTCCTTGGGCATGGTGGGCTTCGTCAGCGAGGTGAGCTTTTTGCTCAGCGACGTGTCCGTCTTGACCAGGTCGCTGAGCGTCACGATCTTGTAGCCGTCGGCAATGAGGCCGTCGATAATCTGCGGCAGCGCCTCGAGTGTCTGCTCAGCGCATTCGTCTCTATCGGTGAGCAGCACGATATTGCCCGGCGTCACCGAATCGAGCACCGTCGAGACCTGCTCGTCGGCACCGTTGAGCAGCCAGTCGCCCGAGTCAATATTCCACGAGACCACGGCGGAGACCAGGTCCATCGCATCAATCCAGTTTTGCTCGTCAAAGGCAGCGTAGGGAGCACGCAGCAGCATCGTCTTCACGCCGGTCGCCGACTTAATCGCATCGGTGCCTTTCGTGATCTGTTCGCGTACCGCCTCACGGTCCTGACCCTTGAGCGAATCGTCGCTGTAGCTGTTGGATCCGATCTCGCACCCGGCGTCGACAATCGCCTTGGCCGTGGCAGGCGAGGCCTCGGCCGCATCGCCCGAAAGGAAGAACGTCGCGGTGACGCCCTTTTCCTTGAGCACCTGCAAGATCTGTTTGGTGGCGCCGCTCGGACCCTCGTCAAACGTCAGTGCCACGTACTTTTTGTTGCCCTTGGGCGCCACGCTGGCGCACGCAACAACGCAATCGGTGGCGGGCACAACCTCGCCGCGGTCTTGCGTCTTGCCTGACTGCTCACCAACCCACACCTCGGATCGGCCCTGGACACCCCATGTCTGCACATACTCGATAGCGCCCGTGCCCTCGACCTTGAGCTTGGGCTCGATAACCGTAGCCTGAACCTCGTGCTTCTCGTAAGTGTTACGGCCATCCTTGACCGTCACCTTCTCGCCGCCCTCGAGTTCGCGGCTATCCCATTTGCCCCGCTTCACGCGCTTGCCGTCGACCTTCACCGACAGCTTTTCGCCTCCATGGCGCTTGAGCACACTGTCATCGACGGCCAGCAGGTCGCCTGCGTCGTAGGTATCAGTCAACTCCTGGTCGTCGATGAGATTCTGCAGCGTAGAGCCCACACGCACCGCGGTCTTCTGGCCGTTGAGCTCCACGTCCACACTGCGGTTGACGTAGCCCACGACGGCAGCGATAAACAGCACGAGTGCGCAACCCACGGCGATGAGCGCATAGGGCAGGCGAGACGAACGACGGGGCGTACGGCTGTTGCCGATGCGAGCGCTGCGGTCGCTAAAGCCGCGGCTATGGTTGAGATACATCGCGCCGGGCTTACGGTGACGCTTGCGCTGACCGCTGGGCAGCTGCCCCAGATCGCGGCGCGCCGTCGGACGCGCGCCCGAACGCCCGTTTAAGCTGGATCCGTTTTGGCGCATGTGCCCTCCCCCATAAACACAGCAAGCCGGAGCAACAGGTCTCCGGCTTGCCTCCCATCATTTGGTACGTCGCTATTTTGTAGCTTTTGACGAGCCGCCACTCGCCTTTTGGTATTCGTCCTTAAAGGCCTTGAACATGCCGCGCGTCTTGCCGAGCTGCTTGCCCAGTGCGCGACTGCCCTTGTCCACGGCAACCGATCCCTTGTCATCGAGCACCTTGGCGCCCTTCTTGACCTTATCGCCCACCACGACGCTTGCCTCGGCGGCCTTGGCAGCCGCACCGCCCGAATACCCGAGCGACTTGACCTCGTCCGAGACGACCATCGCGCCGTTCTCGTAGCCGCGCAGCATCGTCGGCGGCACCTGCGTGTCACCAACCAAAACACTCGAAGCAGCACCGGCGGTCACATAGAATGCCTGCACGATGCCCGAACGCGGCTTGAACTCCACATCCGAGCAATAGCCCACGACGTCGCCCGATTCCGTGCGCACGTCCATACCGACCCAGATGATGCAATCGTCCAGGTTGATGTCGAGGCGCTTGGCGGCGGCGGCATCGTACGTGTCCTTGACGTCATCGACCGCAATGGCGCCCTCGTAGACACCAATGGCGTCGAGCGCTACGAATCGGTCGGGACGCTCGATCATGCCCGCGATATCGGACTGGCGGACCATAAAGCCGACCACGCGCGTACCGCCCGGGGTAAAGACCGGAAAGTGAATCTTTCCGAGCTTTTTAGGGCTGCGCGGCGTGCCGTCCTTTTTGGTGCGCTTGTCCTCGGTAGGCTTGCGATAGATCTTGGCGCCGACAAAATCCCCGGCGCGCATTATGCCTCGGTCGAGGGCTCCGCAGCCTCGGTATCAGCCTCGACGGCGTTCTCGACCACGACGTCGGCGGCAGGCGTCACGTTGCCGCCCGAAATGGCGTCGTTGAGCTGCTCGCGCAGCTGGTCCATGCGCTCGCGAGCCAGGTCGACCTTGGCGCGCAGGTCGTCGGTCTTGGCGTCGACCATCGGGCCAAAGTCATTCACCGCAGCACGGGCCTCCTCGGCGCTGTGCTCGTAGGTGTCGCGCATATTGTCCCAGGCGTCGTTGGCGATATCGGCAGCCATGGCGCGGGTCTCGGCGCCCGAGCGCGGGGCCAGAGCAACGCCGACAATAGCGCCGGCAGCGGCACCAAAAAGTGCGCCGGAGACAAAGCTGAAAGTCTTACCCATGATCATTCCTCTCCTGCGGGCACGTCGGTGCCCACCGTTTGAATGCTGTCCATTATACCCGCAGCGCATCACTTGCCGCTCCGCTCATCTGCGTACGGCAAAGGCGCAGGTACGTGATGGTGATAAACGCGTAGGCCTACTCCTGGGGCATAGCCGGCATGGCCACCGTGGCACCCGGGTCCTCGCCGGCGCCGTCCACGAGCGGCAGGCCGCCCTCATGCGCAGGCCCTGCCGGAACCGTCGCCGCACCGCCAAAGACGGCAGCGGAGGCTTCGTGGTTCTCGGCAACCGCGCCCTCGGTATCAATCGCCACCTGGGGCTCGTCGTCAAAGTTGGGGACACCCTGGGGCTCGGTGGGAACAGGCTCGGCGGTCGCATCGGCAACGGACTCGGCGTCGGCCGGCACATCGCCCTCGTCAGCGCCCTCGTCCTCGACAGCATCTTCGCCGTTCGCAGCGGCGACGGCCTCGTGAGGATCCTTGCCCTCGGCCTCGGCGCGCATGCCCAGCACCAGGTTGCGCAGGCCCGCGACCGTGCCTTCCACGTCGGGTGCAGGCTGGTCGGCATGCAGGTACGCCCAGTCCATCATAAAGGTGGCCGAAGACAGCGCACCGATGGCCAGCGCGTCGTCGGGGCACGAAAGCTCAACCTCAAAGACGCGCTCGTCGTGCTCGCTTACGCGCGTGCGGCCGCACGAGATGCTGCCGGCAAGCCCGGTCTCGTTCATGAGCTCGACCGTCACGTGCTCCAGCAGATGGCAAAGCTCGGTCTGGCCCATGCAGTCCTGGAACTCGCGACCGGAATCACCCAGGCACAGGTGCTTGGCAATCGCCGGCACCAGGTAATACACGCGCGCCGTGGCCTCGATATCCTCCGAGGTCATGAGCGGCATGCCGGGGTTCACCAGCACATGCGCGCAGATCTTGTCCTCGCTGACGGTGACCTTAAGGATGTTGAACAGGCCTGCCATAACTCTCCCCTACTCTTCCTTGTCCTACTCGTCGCCGTCGTGCGGATTCGCGGAACCCGCACCCGACGCCGCCGGCTTCTCTGCCGAAGACTCGGAATCCTTCTTATCGGTTTCGGCCGGAGCGATCACGCGAATGAGCGAGATGCGCTGGCCACGCATCGACTGCACCTTGAACTTGTACCCCGCAACCTCAAATACCTCTCCGATGTCGGGCACCGAGTCGCAAAGCTCCAAAATCCAGCCGGCGATGGTCTCATAATCATCGCTTTCCTCGAGCGGCCAGCCAAGCTCAATCGCGTCATCGCACGAAAAACGCCCATCAACGAGCCACTCGCGGCGCGAAAGGCGCGTGAGATACTTGTTGTCGGGGTCGAACTCGTCCTCGATCTCGCCGACGATCTCCTCGACGATATCCTCGATGGTGATAATGCCGGCCGTGCCGCCGTACTCGTCCACGACCACCACGATCTGGTCGTGCGAGGTCTGCATCTCGGACAGTAGCGGCAGGATGTCCTTGGTGTCGGGCACAAAGGTGGCGTCGCGCAAAAAGCCGGCGATGGGCTGGTCACCCTTGCCGTCGAGCGCGGGTTGGATCAGGTCCTTGATGTGCGCAATGCCGGCGACGTTGTCGGGATCCTCGTGATAGACGGGGATGCGGCTGAAGCCGGTCTGGCGCATGGTGGACAACACGTCGGCGACCGTCTCGTCGTCCTCGCACATGGTGGTGTCCACGCGCGGCACCATGACCTCGCGGGCAACGGTGTCGCCTAGGTCGAAGATCTCGTGGATCATGCGCTTTTCCTCGTCGAGCAGGTCATCCTGCTCCGAGACCATGTACTTGATCTCTTCTTCCGAGACGTTTTGGCGGTCGTCGGCGCTCTTGATGCGCAGGATGCGGGCCAGGCCATCGGAGCAGGCGCCGGTCAGCCACACGAGCGGACGGGCGATCTTTTGGAAAAACGACAACGGTCCCACGACCTGCTTGGACACGCCCTCGGCATTGGCCAGGCCGATGCGCTTGGGGACGAGCTCGCCGATCACGATGGACACGAAGGCGACCGCGACGGTGATGATGACCGGCGCCAGGCCGCGCGCGATGGCGGAGAGCGGCGCGATGCCAAAGCTCATGAGCCACGTGGCGAGCGGGTCGGACAGACTCGTCGAGGCGACGGCGGACGAGGCGAAGCCCACGAGCGTAATGGCAACCTGGATGGTGGCGAGCAGCTGGTCGGAGTCGGCAGCCAGCTTAATGGCACGCTCGGCGCGCTTGTCGCCTTCCTCGGCCTCGTGCTCCAGCACGGCGCGCTTGGCCGTGGTGAGCGCCATCTCGGACATAGAGAAGTAGCCGTTGATGAGGGTCAAAACGAGGGTGGTGATAAGGGAGATGGTTATGTCCATCGGGAGTTTCTCGAACCTCCAAGATTCGGGACGTCGGATTAAAACGTTGGTGGCGGATACGGCAATTGCACTGGCGACCGAGCGGAGGCACGGGCGCTGGCGTGGTCGCTAGATTACGAAGAGGATCACCGCCATGAACTGGAAGATGCTGCCGGCGAGCACCCACAGGTGAAACACGCTGTGCAGATAGCGCACGTTTTTGGCGATATAGAACGGCACGCCCGCGGTGTAGCACACGCCGCCGACGGCGAGCAGGGCAAGTGCCACGGGGTTGAGCAGCACCACAAGTTCAGGCAGCTTAAAGACAACGAGCCAGCCCATCAGCAGGTAGACCAGGCCGCTTACCCAGTGCGGTTGACGCTCGCGTAGGAAGCACTCGAGGGCGATGCCGATGATGGCGATGGCCCATACGGCAAAGAACAGCACAGCGCCGCCGTCGTTTGCGAGCGTGATGAGGCAAAACGGCGTATAGCTGCCGGCTATGAGCAGGTAGATGCAGCTGTGATCGATGATGCGAAACACGCGCTTGGCGCGCGCGGGCTGAATCGCGTGGTAGAGCGTGGAGGCTAGGTATTCGAGGATAATGCTGACGCCATAGACAATTGCCGCGGCCATGTGGGCCGGGCCTCCGCCGCGCAGGGCGGCGAATACGATCAGGAGCACCAGGCCCGCGATACCCAACAGGCAGCCGACACCATGGGTGACGGAGTTCATGATCTCCTCACCCACCGTGTAGTGTGGAACGGCCGCGGTCTTGGGTCGCGGCTTAGAACTGTCGCTCGAATCGGACATGCCGGTTACATCCTCCAACGTAAAGAGTTCTCAACACTATATCAAAGCGTCTAGGTACGTGCGAAATTTGCACCATACGTGACCTTTCGTTTACCCATTCTTTGCCTGTTGACGCATCAACGGCGAACGTCCATAATGCGCTTGCATTAAATGTTGATGTATTAACATCTTATAGGAAAGCTTCTCATGTCTCAAAACGCACGTTCCCATCGAAAGCTCAAGATAGCCGGCGTCGTTACGCTGGTGGTTGTCGTTGCGCTGCTCGGATTTGCCGGCAACTTTCTGTTTGACTTCGCGCTGAATCCCCGCGCGCCATACACCATGAAGATGATGCAGGATAGCAAGAACGACAAAGAAGGTGAGCAGCCGGATGCCGAGGATACCGAGGCGCGGGCATGGTTTAAAGAGAACCGCAAGAGCAGCAACCTCACCGCGGACGACGGGACCGAGCTTGCCGCCTGGTATTTTGCTGCGTCGGAGAGCACGCACGACTACGCCGTCTGCCTGCATGGATATACCAACGAGCCCATCGGTATGGCCCGATACGCCAAACGCTTCCACGACCGTGGCATGAACGTACTCGCACCCGCCGCCCGCGCCCACGAGCGCTCCGGCGGCGACTATATCGGCATGGGCTGGCCCGAGCGCCTCGATGTCGTTGCATGGATTGGACGGATCGTTGCAGCCGACCCCGAGGCGCGCATTCTTGTCTTTGGCGAGTCGATGGGTGCGGCAACCGCCATGAACGTCGCGGGGGAATCTCTGCCCGCAAACGTGAAGTGCATTATCGAGGACTGCGGCTATACGAGTGTTTGGGACGAGTTTTCTCTGCAGCTCAAGGACGTGTTCGGCCTGCCCAGCTTTCCCTTGCTCGATGTAGCAAACTTGGTGTGCAACGTGCGCGCGGGCTACGACTTTCATAAGGCGAGCAGTGTGGAGCAACTCAAACACGCGACGGTTCCCATGCTGTTTATCCACGGCGACCAGGACACCTTTGTGCCGTACGACATGCTCGACCAAAACTACGACGCATGCGCCGGCAAGGTCAAGCAAAAGCTCACCATCCATGGTGCCACTCACGCCAAGAGCGCGCAGGTCGACCCCGAGCTCTACTGGAATACGGTCGACGACTTCCTCGACGAGTATTTTTAGGCAAATAGTACGGTTTACTGGTCTATCTGACCCCCTAGCACTTCCGAAAAGCCGCCCGTGGGCACTGTGCTCACGGGCGGCTTTTACTAACAGTTGTGCTACAAAGGCGCTTGTTTTGTCTAATAGCTAGGTGCTACTTGACCTCGATGAGCTCATACTCGCTCGTGCCCAGGCCGATCTTCTCGGCATGCGCGATGCACACGCGCCAGTCGGTGTCGGGATGCGTAATGCAGAAGGGGTCGTGCGCCTGCTCGCCCTCCAGATGCTCGTGGTTGTGCTCCATCTTGGCCGCGCTATCGGTGAGCTCGGTGTTGGGCAGCGGCTCGGATGCCATGACGGCATCGGCGCAGGCCTGGTCAATGGCGACCGGGTCGAAGCTCGCGAACATGCCGATATCGTTGACGATAGGCGTGTCGTTTTCGGGATGGCAATCGCAGTTGGGGCTGATGTCCATGGCAAGCGAGATGTGGAAGCTCGGGCGGCCGTCGACGACGGCCTTCGTATACTCGGCGATCTTGCAGTTGAGCACGTCGGCCGCGGCCTCATAGCCGGGCTTGATGCAGTCCTGGTTGCATGCCGCAATGCAGCGTCCGCAGCCCACGCAGCGATCGTGGTCGATGGCAGCCACGTGCACCGTGCGAGTGTTGCCGTTGGCAAGCTCGCGCTCGCGGGTATCGTCAAACGAGATGGCGTTGTGCGCACAGATCTTTTCGCAGGCATGGCAGCCAACGCAGTGCTCGGTCGCGACGTTCGGCTTGCCGGCGGCATGCTGCTCCATCTTGCCGGCACGGCTGCCGCCTCCCATGCCCAGGTTCTTCATGGCGCCGCCAAAACCGGCCTGCTCATGGCCCTTAAAGTGGGTGAGGCTGATCACGATATCGGCATCCATGAGCGCCTGACCGATCTTGGCCTCGTGCACGTACTCGCCGCCCTCGACCGGGACGAGCGCCTCGTCGGTGCCCTTGAGGCCGTCGGCGATGATGATCTGGCAACCCGTGGCATACGGGGTAAAGCCGTTCTGGTAGGCGGTGTCGATGTGCTCGAGCGCGTTTTTGCGGCTACCGACATAGAGCGTGTTGCAGTCGGTGAGGAAGGGCTTGCCGCCCAGCTCCTTCACCACGTCGGCGACGGCGCGAGCGTAGTTGGGGCGCAAAAAGCTCAGGTTGCCCAGCTCGCCAAAGTGAATCTTGATGGCGACGAACTTGTTCTCAAAGTCGATCTGCTCGATACCGGCGTGACGGATGAGGCGCTTGAGCTTGTCGAGCTGGCTCTCGCGAGCATGCGTGCGCAGGTTGGTGAAGTACACCTTAGCGGGTGCTGCGGGTGTAGTTGCGGTCATAGATCTATCCCCTCGGTCTATATGGCGTGACAGACATAGAGGATGGTACCAGTTAAAGCAGAGTTAAAGTCAAGTACGGAACCTAGTCATTGGGGACGTTCTTAAATGACCAGTCGCAAGGGACACTCTTTCGCCGCCCGGCAGTTGGGGACGTTCCTTTCCTGCCGGCAGTTAGGGACAGTCCCCAAGTGCCGGCAGAAAAGGAACGTCCCCAAAGGCCGGCATATTGGGACAGTCCTTGCCAGCCCGGCCGGCGAGCCGACGAATGGCAAGAACTGTCCCCGATGGTTACTCCTGGACTTTGAGGGCCTCGGCCAGACTGACGCGCTTGATGGAGCGCGTGTGCAGCAGCGCCACGACCAGGTAGGTCGCAAAGCCGATTCCTGCGCACGCCGCCATGGACCAAGCGGGCACGTAGATCTCGATATTGCCGTTATAGGCGAGCAGCATCGAGCGGAAGATGGCCGTGAGCGAGCCAATAATGACCGGCAGGCTCAGCACGAGTGACGCCGCAACGCACAACGTGATCGAGCGGATGTACAGATGCGAAATCTCGCTATCGCGATAGCCAAAGACTTTCATGTAGCTGATCGAACGGGCGCTGTGGTCGATCACAGCCTTGGTCAGCAGGTACATAAACAGCAAGAAGATGAACACCGCAAGCCCAACCATCATTCCGATCATTTTGCTCATCATGCCGATGAATTGGTCGCCCACGGCGCGCATGTCGTCGGGCGTGGTGTCGCCGGCAAAGTAACGAGCATCGAGGTCGAGCTTCTCGTTGCTCACATAGCCGTTAAAGTAGGCGGCGTCGTTGTCGAACAGCTCATTAAAGTCGTCAATACTCATATAGATATTCATGTCCGACTTGGAGCCCCAGGCACAGTCCTTGCCCGCGTACTCAAGGGAATAATACTCACCCTCGTACTTGTCGCTGAGCGTGACCTTCTGGCCCTCGCTCCAGCCAAACTTGTCGAGCAAGCCACCGCCAAAGACGACGCGTCCGTCGCCGACGTCCAGCCCTTTCCAGTAGCGCGAATCGGGCGAGATGCCGTAGACAGAAATCGTCTCCTCGCCATTACCATCGCCGCGGTCGTCTTGCAGCTGGTAAACGGCATATTTCTCGGCCTGCGCGATTGCGCCCGCGCCGTTGTCAATCGTGTTGACCGGGTGAATGTCGTCGTTGTCGGTGTCGATCTTAGAGGCCTTGTCAATCAGGTCGATAGCCTCGTCGCGGTTGCAGCCGAGGATATCGGCAAGGTCATCGAGGCGCGCATAAAGCGCATCCTTCTTGTCCTGGACCTTGGCAAGCGCATCCTGCGCTGCGGTCAGGCTCTCGGCAGACGGAGATGCGGTCGCGGCATCGGCTGCCGCCTGCGCCGCATCGGCCGCGTCGTCAAGCTCGTCATCGGCATCCTGAGCGGCAGAAAGCAGTGCGCCGTCAACCGACTGCAAACGCTCGAGTGCCGACCACTGCTCGCGCTCCTCGGCAGTGCCCTCGAGCTCCAGCGGCGCCTTGAGCGTGTACTGGTGCTCGGCGACCAGGCTTGTCTCGAGGTTGTCGGCGTAGTGCGTCATCGTGGGCAGAATCGCCAGGCCAAAGAGCAGCAGCAGCGACGCAAATGCAATGCCCACGAAGAGCGTGGCAAAGTTGCCCAGGTTGCGCAGGAAGATGCGCAAGCGGAAGCGGGAAACAAAACCCATGCGCTCCGGCAGCTGCAGGCCGCGCTTGGTGCCAGACTTGCCGCTCGCCTCGTGGCGAAGAAACTGCAACGGCGTCTTGCCCGTCTTGCGAAGCAGACCCACCAGCGTGATGAGAATGAGCGCAGCGGCGGGAACCACGGCGCACTTCACAAAGATCTCCCAGCTCCAGTACACCTGGAAGGGCGGCAGGCTATAAGATCGG
>CALINZ010000068.1 GCA_938045085.1 uncultured Collinsella sp.
TGCTTTCGGCAGATTATCGTCGCGGTCTTGCGACGCCTGCCGGTGCGGGCGCTGTGGTGCTGGGTCTAGCCCTCAACGTCGTTGCCCTGGTGGTTATCCGGCGCATTATGCGGGTGGAGCTATGAGCGCCCCGGTTGCAGTTGTGGCTTGCCTGTGTGCCCTGAGTGTATTTGTCGCGACGGGTTTGGATCGGGCGGATGCGCGCGAGATCGCAGGGGCCTGCAAGCGCGAGGCGGTGCGGGTCGCTGCCGCGGGTCGCTCGGTGGTCGATGCCCTGACCGCGCGAGTGAAGGGCGCGGTTGGAGCGGGCGGCCCGGCGCGAGTTTCGCTCGGCGAAGTGTCCGAGATGATCGATGTTGTGCGCTTGGGTCTTTCGGCCGGTCTTTCGTTTGATGCGGCGCTTGAGATTTTCTGCGCCAACCGCCGGTCAGTGCTGGCTCTTCGCCTTGAGCGGGCCTGCATGGCGTGGCAAGTGGGCGTGGACACGCGTGAGGACGAGTTGTTGGCCGCCGCGCGCGACCTGGACGTGCGAGCGCTCGAGACCTTTGCCATCACGGTGGGGCAGGCGCTCGCCCTGGGTGCCCCACTTGCCGAGACGCTGGCCGCTCAAAGCCGCGAGATCCGTGCGGCTCATCGCGCCGCGGTCGAGCGCGAGATCGAGCGTGCGCCCGTCAAGCTGCTGATTCCCACCGGCACGCTCATCTTGCCGGCGTTGCTTCTGTCCATATTGGGCCCGCTGCTGGGAGCAGGCGGGATGATGTAGGGAGGAATACATGAACACGATGACTGACGTTGCCGGCAAGGTCCAGAGCTGGGCTTTTTGCCGGGCGATTCGCGCTCGCCAGCATGCCAAGGAGCTGTTGCAGGAGGAGAGCGCGCAGGGTACCACCGAGTACGCCATTTTGGTGGGTGTGCTTGTGGTGATCGCGATTATTGCCATCGTTGCATTTAAAGGCAAGGTCCAAGATCTATGGAACGCTATCAGCGAGGGCATCAACAGCCTGTAGAGGGCGAGCGCCCCATCGGGGTGCTGCTGGTGTTTGCTTGCCTGACCGTGGCGATAGCGGCGGTGCTTTGGGGGCTTAACGCCGCGCGGCAGCAGCGTCCTGGGGCCGCCTTCGATTCGGGCTCAGATTCGGCGGTGGCGTCTCAAAAAGATGAGATGCGAGATGCGGACGATTCGGATGTCGCTGTCACGGCGCAAACCTTTCTGCGGACGCTCGACAAGCGGTCTGGCACTGCGACGGATTCGCCTGAGGACAACGCGATTGCGGTCCGGCTTGCATGGTCCGAGGACCGACCGATGACCGAGGCAGCGGCGGATATGTTACGCGCCTACCGCGAGGTGCCAACGGCCCAGCTCGCCCTGAGCGGCTATCTCGATATTAAGGGCAACGTATGGGGCGCCATCGTGCGCGATGGGCGCGGCTGGGTCGATATGGTGACGGTTGCCGCGGATGCTGGCGATGCTTCGTGTCGTCTGCGCGCGGTGCGCCTGGTCCCGCAAACAATAAGCTCAAAGGAGGGATCGTGAAATGCATGGCGTTCTGCGTGAAGAGGTTGCCCAAGCGACTGTGGAATACGCCATCGTCACGGTGGCGCTGCTATCGATCGTGCTGGCGATTGCGGGACTTTGGCGTGCTGGCACCGATGGACGCTTGGCAGCGCTGGTTGAGCGGGCGGCATCCCATGGCGTTGCCTCGATGTCGGTTATCGACGCCGCCGCGGGCGCTAAGGACATCGCGTTGTATTGATATCGCGCGCGAGGACCGGGCGCAGTCTACGGTCGAGGCTGCTTTTTTGCTGCCGACGTTTCTGACGCTCATCCTTCTCGCACTGCAACCGGTGTGCCTGCTTTATACGCGCGCGGTCATGGAGTCTGCCGCCGCCGAGACCGCGCGGCTCATGACCACGACGACGGCGGAGGACGACGATCTTAAGGAGTTCACCCGCCGCCGGCTTGCCGCAGTGCCCAACGTTTCGATCTTTCATGCCGGCGGGCCGTTGTCGTGGGATATCGAGCTTGGCCGGGCCGGTGCGGGTGGCGTCTCGTCCGTGTCCGTTTCCGGCGAGGTCAAGCCGTTGCCTGTGATCGGTGCGTTTGCGCAGGCTATGGGTGGTACCGCCGAGGGCGGCTACGTTGAGCTCAAGGTCGATGTCTCGTATCAATCGCGTCCCGAATGGCTGGAGGGAGATTATGATTCGTGGATTGTTGCATGGGATTAAGCGTTTCTGGTCTAGATGCGTTTTGACGCGCCGTCCGAGCTGCCATCGCAAACGAGGCGGCTTTATGGGCCGCGCCGGTGTCGATCTGTTTATCGAAGACGGTGCCTACACCACGCTTTCTTCTGCCGTGGTCATCCTAGTGGTGCTCACGTTGTTGTTTTCGTCGACCGCGGCGATATGGAGCATGTCGCGTGCCGGGGATACCCAGGTGGCGGCCGATAGCGGCGCGCTGGCGGGTGCCAACGTAGTGTCGTCCTATCACACGGCTGCCACGGTGGTTGATGCGAGCATCTTGAGTCTGGGGCTGGCGGGGTTTGCCACAATCGGGACGGGCCTGGTCGCCATCCTCATCCCAGGTGCCGAACCAGTTGCCGGCAATATGGTCGACACCGGGATTGAGATCATTAAAACGCGCAACAAGTTTGCCAAAAGCGCATCGGAAGGCTTACAGAAAATCGAGACGGCTCTGCCATATCTGATCGCCGCGCGTGCCACGCAGGCGGTGTCGGCGCAGGATACCGATAGTGTGGCCTATACCGGTACGGCGCTTGCCGTGCCCAGGACATCCGAATCGGACTTCGCTGCGCTCAAAGGGTCAGAGATCTCGACCGATACCATTAAAGACACATCAGATGATTTAGAGCGTGCGGCCGAGGAGCTGCGGAAGGCTTCTGAGGACACGGCGAAGGCTAAAGAGCGCGCTTGGCTGGCGGATTGTGGTGGATCGGTTCCGGCTTCGGTCGGTAGCTGTTCATGCATGTGGGAACGTGCGAGGAGTTTGGCAAAGCTCTCGGGTGAGCAGAACCCGCATTATGCCTCGAGCATTTCGTGGGAGCCACAGGTGGCGCTCGACCGCGCGAAGACCTACTACCGTCAACGCCTGGCAGACGAAAAACCGCATGGTTCAAGCGTCGAGACGAAGGCGGAGTCGGCGGCGCGCAAGGCGTTTTACACCTATGCGAGTACAGAGGTCAATCGTGCATATGTAACCGAGGACGGAGATGAAGTCGCTTCCTATATCCCGCTGTTGCCGCGCAACACTGACGAGGTGCGAGCGACGGAACTCTATACCGATACGGTGTGGCCAACCAGTGCCATCGATGGCAAGACGTATCTGCATTACGGAACGAGTTGCCCCAACTATAAGAAGGGGGCGCCATGCGGGCTGGCCTCGGTTGCTGCTTATGACGGGCAGGACAAATGCAATAGATGCCATTTTGGTGTTTCGTCGCTCGGTGCCGTTGCGGCTCCTTCGACTTCTATCGAAAACGGCTTTGAGTACCACTTTGATCGATTCAAAGAGGCTCTGGAAGACTACGTCGAATGCCGCAACAAAGAACTCGAACTTGAGCGTCAGACCGAGGATGAGGCCGACCGTGCGGGCAATGCGTTTGACCAGGCCATTAAAGCGCTTTCCGGCGAGCGCCCGCGTATCGCCCCACCTGGCCGTAACGGCGTGGTCGCCTTTGCAGTTTCGGGTGACATTACCAGCCCCGATCAACTTAACTCCTCGTTTAACGCGGCAGTCAGGCTTGGCGATCGCGGTGCTATCTCTGCCGCGGTGCTGGCCCCCGATGAGGCGACGGCGCAAAACAACGTGCTTTCGCGATTTTTCTCGACATTGAAGGAACGCTCGGGCGGCGTTGCCGGCGTACTCGATGGCGTCATGGATGTTTGGGGACGGCTGCTCGTAGGATACGGTGATATTCAAGGTTCGGCCGACGAACTTATGGACGAGATGATTAAAGGCCTAGGAGGGGGTAGCGGCGCGTTGGGCTCCATCGCATCGTGGCTCGGCGATACCGTTTCGGCGTCCGTGGCGGCGTTGGGTTTGGAGCCGTGCGACTTGCGCCTGCGAAAGCCAGTGCTGACCGATTCCGCCAACGTCATTAAGAGTCCGGGGTCTGACATTGCTGGTCTCTCTCAAGCGCAAGACAAACTGCGAAGTATTCCGTTGGGCGTGACCGATCCCAAGGCGCTTTGCGAGGCGTTGGAATATCAAGTCGAACGCACCATTAGCGGTACGGTGTTCACGCTTGCGGAGATTCCTCTGCCCGGCGGCGGCTCCATCCCACTCACCGTCGATGTCGCCACGCTGGTTGGCGCTCTGGGCGGTGGGTCGTAATGAGTATCCGCATGCGTCTGCGCGAGGAGCGCGCCCAAGCGACGGTGGAGATGGCGGTGGTTACGCCCGTTTTGCTGGTGCTGGCACTCATCGTGTACAACGTCATGATCTTTGCCAGCGCTGTCGCGCGCTTCGACCGCGTGGTACCCGACATCGTGTTGGCGCACGCTGTGGCGCCGGGCGGGGAGGGTGACGAGAACTCTGCCGATGCCTCGGTGACGGTCCAGACTCAAATTCTGAATGCCATGGAAGGCTATGACTTGCGGATCGAAGTGTCGAGCGAGCAAGGCGCGGAGGCATCGGATGGTGGCCTGCTCTCCCTATCCGGTACGTTTAGGACCTACACCTGCACCATGCACTATGAGCCGTGGCCGACTTCTCTCAGCATCGCTGGCGTTCCGCTGGGGGCGCCGACAACGTTGTCGCACGAGCGCGCGGTGACGGTCGATCCATGGCGCCCGGGGGTGGTCATGTGACCGCGGTCTCGTCCTACATCGCCTACGCGCGGGCACTCAATAGGCTGGGTTGGACGCCGGCCGAGTTTGTGGTAGCGGAGTCGTTTGTCATGCGCCTGCGCGGCATGCTGGGACGGCGTCCGGTTGCCGCCAACGGCCTGCCGCTCGTCATGGCGTTTCCACGCTGCTCTTCGGTCCATACGTGTTTTATGGCCTATCCCATCGACATCGCCTTCATCGATCGCGACGGCAATATCCTCGCGCGCTACGAAAACGTTCGTCCTTGGCGCATGTGCTCCTGCCCCGGCACCTGGGCCGTACTAGAGCGTCCTTCAATCATTGTTTCGACCCCTGCTCTCCAACGCGTGCCGGCTTAAGAATTGGCGACAGTGGACTTTCGTCATACGAAATTGGGTAAGATGGAGGAGAAGATGCATGGATGTTGAGATCCATCCCAACGCTAAAAAGCACCTGACGGAAAAGCAGGTACTAGGTGCCTGGTTCGCGGTTACTGAGTGCATTCGCCGCGAGTCGGAGGACGAGCCGCCGAGATGGCTTGCCATTGGATGGCTTCCAGATGGTCGAAGTGTGGAACTTGTTGCGGTCGAACTAATTCGTGGATGGCTCATTATTCATGCCCTGTCTCCGGTTCAGAAGAAATTCTGGCAAGAGATCGAGCGAGCTCGGCAAAGGGGTCGATGATGGGCAAGACGTATACGGCCGCTAATGGTCAGGTTGTAACGGATGAAATGATTGACGCGTGGTGCGAGTCGTACGAGCGCGGAGAGTTTCCGGATGGCGAACACACCGTTGGTGGAATCGTGCATGGACGGCCCCCGCTCTCAGGTGAGGGGACGGCAACGCTGTCGGTCAAGATTCCTCTGGGAATGAAGGAGGCCATTCGTCGACGGGCGGCTGCCGAGGGGATGACGCCAAGTGAGTTTGCCCGTGCGGCTCTGAGTGAAAAACTTCTTGCTGCCGGCTGATGCCTCTGACGTGCCGATTTATAGAACCGAGGCTGTGCTCAAAAACTTTTTTAAAATTCTCGGTTGACCGGAACGCGTCCTTGGTTATACTAATCAAGCCTTGAAACAAGGCACACCTCAAATGGCTGGGTAGCTCAGTTGGTAGAGCAGAGGACTGAAAATCCTCGTGTCAGGGGTTCGATTCCCTTCCCCGCCACCTTGAATTGACTAGGACCTCTGCAAAGGGGTCCTTTTCTTTTATGAAGTTCCCACATGGAATCGAACCCCGTGAGGGCGCGGAGCTGAGTAAACGCGTGAGCGTTTGCCAGCGCAGCTCGCAAGGCGCGCAAGCGCCGCAGCGGTCCGTCCGCGCAGCGCGCGGGCGCGATTCCCTTCCCCGCCACCTTGAATTGACTAGGACCTCTGCAAAGGGGTCCTTTTCTTTTATCGAGGGCTCTGCGGAAACTGCGTCCCAGAATTTGGATTCAGAGTGGGATGCGTTTTCCGCTTTAAGGCCGCTTGGGAAAGCACGACCCGGAATCCGGCGTCAGAATGGGACGCGCTTCCCTTTTGCGGCCTTTGGCGGAAGCTGCACCCCAGATCCCGCGCTCAGAACGGGATGCATTTTCCGGTTGAGGCCTCGAACGGAAAATGCATCCCAGTCTTTTGCAAAAAACGGGACGCGCTTTCCGGTGCCTGCCTCCGGCGCGCGTACACATCTCGTCGCACCATCCCGAGCCCGCCTGTTCCCAGATATTCCTCCCACTTTCGCGTCACTTTACAGACCGTTCGGTCGCCTGTCTGCATGCGCGGGTATACTCAAATCGATAGATATGTCATGCAAGAGCGATGCGGGCTTAGCCCGTATGATTCAAAAGGGGGCAGTGATGGAGAGGATACTCGGCGTTAATCTCTCTGGCTGGTTTATTCCCGAGCCTTGGGTGACCCCGTCGCTATACGCGGCGACCGGTGCATCCAACGCGGCCGAGCTGCAGGAGGCCATGGGCACCGCCGCCTATAACGAGCGCATGCGCCGTCATTACGAGACGTTTGTGAGCGAGGATGATTTCCGTCGCATGGCGCAGATCGGCCTCAACGCCGTGCGCCTGCCGGTGCCCTGGTATGCCTTTGGCTCACAGGAGTCCGATGCGTCCTACATCTCGGTTGTCGACTACATCGACCGTGCGATTGAGTGGGCTGCCAAGTACGATATCCGCGTGCTGCTCGATCTGGCCACTGTGCCCGGTGGCCAGGGCGATTCCAACGATTCGCCCACCACGCCAGAGGCTGTTGCCGAGTGGCATTCGTCCACTAACGGCCGCCATGTCGCACTCGACGTGCTCGAGCGCTTGGCCGAGCGTTACGGCGAGGCCGAGAGCCTGCTGGGCATCGAGCTGTTGGACACGCCGCAGATGAGCGTTCGCAAGAGCCTCTTTACCATGACGGATGGCATTCCGGCCCACTACCTGCGCAATTTCTATCGCGATGCCTACGAGCTCGTTCGTTCGTATATGCCCGAGGATAAGATCGTCGTCTTCTCGTCGTCGGGGCATCCCAGCGAGTGGAAGCATTTTATGCGCGGCGCCAAGTACAAGAACGTCTACATGGACCTTCACCTGTACCATTACCGCGACGAGCATGCGCTCGACATCACGAGCCCCCGCGGGCTGACGACGGCGATTTCGCGTAACAAGCGCGAGCTTAAAGAAGCGATTTCGACTGGGTTCCCCGTGCTGGTGGGCGAATGGTCGGGCGCGGCGATCTTTGCCAACTCGTCGGTTACGCCCGAGGGCCGCAATGCCTACGAGCGCGTGTTTATCGCCAATCAGCTGGCTTCGTTTGCGCCGGCTGCAGGTTGGTTCTTCCAAACGTGGAAGACCGAGAAGCGCATTGCAGCATGGGACGCCCGCGCGGCGCTCGGTACGCTCGAGCGCGGCATGATTGAATAGGTTGATATGACGCAAAACAGCGCCCATACGGGCAAACTCTATGTGGTCGGCACGCCCATCGGCAACCTGGGCGACCTGTCCCCGCGCGTTGGCGAAGCCTTTGCCGCCGCCGATGCCATTTGCTGCGAAGACACGCGTGTGACGTCAAAGCTGCTGATGCACCTGGGCATTTCCAAGCCACTTGTCCGTTGCGACGAGAATGTGATCGCCAGCCGCGCCGCCGGCCTGGTCGACCGTCTGCTGGCGGGGGAGACCCTCGCCTTTGCCTCGGATGCCGGCATGCCGAGCGTGTCCGATCCCGGCCAGGCGCTGGTCGAGGCGGCGCGTGAGGCCGATGTGCCCGTCGAAGTTATTCCCGGGCCCTCTGCTTGCGTCACGGCGCTTGTTTCGTCCGGCATTCCCTGCGAGCATTTTTTCTTCGAGGGCTTTTTGGGCCGAAAGCACGGCGACCGTGTGCGCCGTTTGCAGCGCCTTGCCGTGGTGCCCGGCGCGCTCATCTTCTACGAGTCTCCACATCGCATCGTGGCGACGCTCGAGGCCGTGGCGGAGGTCTTTCCCCAGCGTGAGGTTGCCGTCTGCCGCGAACTTACCAAGCTACACGAGGAGGTCTTGCGCGGGCCCGCTGCCCAGCTCGCCGAGGAGCTGCGTGCTCGCGGCGAGGTAAAGGGCGAGATTGCGCTGGTCATCGCGCCGCCGAGCGAAGATGAGGAGGCCGGTATCGCGCCGGTTGGCGCCGCGGCAGCGGATCCCGATGAGGCCCTGCGCGCGGATATCCGCGCCGCGCTCGAGGAGGGGGAGCCCGCCTCTGCGGTGGCCAAGCGCCTGTCTCAGAAGTATTCGCGCCGCAAGCGCGATGTCTATGCCATGGTGCTCGATATGCAATAGATGGAGGATATCCAGCCCTTGCGCTAGAATCATCCTCTGTATGCAACGTTTTTCTGGAGGACAAACCCCATGGATCAAAGCAAGCCTTCGTTCTTTATCACGACGCCCATCTACTACGTCAACGCCGATCCGCACCTGGGCACGGCTTATTCCACCATCATCGCCGACGTTCAGGCTCGCTATCGCCGCTCCGCCGGCTATAACGTCAAGTTCCTGACCGGCATGGACGAGCACGGCGAGAAGGTCGCCGAGGCCGCAGCCAAGCACAACATGACGCCGCAGGAGTGGACCGACAGCCAGGCCCCGCACTTCAAGGAGCTTTGGAGCAAGCTCGAGATTTCCAATGATGACTTCATCCGCACCACCGAGCCGCGCCAGCACCATGCCGTGCAGTACCTGTGGGAGCGCATGAAGGAGTCCGGCTACTTGTATAAGGGCAGCTACGACGGCTGGTATTGCGTGCCTGACGAGACCTACTTTACCGATACGCAGGTCCAGAAGGGCGACGAGGAGTACGGCAGCGTCGGCCAGCACCTGTGCCCCGACTGCCACCGTCCGCTTGAGCGCGTGCAGGAGGAGTCCTACTTCTTTAAGCTTTCCGCCTTCCAGGACAAGCTGCTTAAGCTCTATGACGAGCATCCCGACTTTGTCGAGCCTGCGTTCCGCATGAACGAGGTTCGCAGCTTTGTCGAGGGCGGCCTCAACGACCTTTCCGTGAGCCGTACGAGCTTTGACTGGGGCATTCAGGTCCCGTTTGACGAGGGTCACGTGACCTACGTGTGGTTCGATGCGCTGCTCAACTATATGACGGCCGTCGGCTACGGTGTCGACACCGACGAGGCGCGTGCCGAGCTGGCCTATCGCTGGCCCGCGCAGTTCCACATCGTGGGTAAGGACATCATCCGCTTCCACTGCGTCATTTGGCCCGCCATGCTCATGGCCATCGGCGAGGCCCTGCCCGAGCACGTCTTTGCCCACGGCTTCCTGACCGTGCGCAATGCCGAGACCGGCAAGGCCGAGAAGATGTCCAAGAGCCGCGGCAACGCCATCGCTCCGCAGGACGTTATCGACATGCTGGGCGTCGAGGGCTATCGCTACTACTTCATGACCGACGTCGTCCCCGGCACCGACGGTGCCATCAGCTTCGACCGCATGGAGCAGGTCTACAACGCCGACCTGGCCAACAGCTGGGGCAACCTCATCTCGCGTTCGCTCAACATGAGCGGCAAGTATTTTGACGGTTGCGCGCCCGCCAAGCCCGCATCGTTCGATGCGTTCGACAACCCGCTGGCAAAGATCGCCGATGGTCTGGTCGAGCGCTACATGGCCAAGATGGACGTGCTCGATTACGGTGGAGCCAAGGACGAGGTCATGGAGCTCATCCACGCCGCCAACCACTACATCGAGGACTCCGAGCCTTGGGCACTTGCCAAGGACGAGGCCAAGGCTGACGAGCTGGCGTTTGTGATCTACAACCTGCTCGAGGCCATCCGCATTGCCGCTCACCTGCTGATGCCGCTCATGCCCCAGACTTCTGCCGAGGCTCTGCGCCGCCTGTCCTGCGAGGACGAGGCCGCGAGCGACGACCTCAAGGGCATTTGCGCTTGGGGCCTGCTTGCCGGCGGTCAGCCCGTCGAGAAGGGCGATCCGCTGTTCCCGCGTCTGGCGTAGAGACCGCGCGAGCGCCATATCGGCAATTTGCTGTTTAGCTGTAAGGGCATGGCCGCCACGGTCCATGCCCTTTTGTTTCAAGACGCCGCCATCATGCTAAGGAGGCAACCATGACAACTTCGCCTTTGGCAAACCCCACGGCCACCAGGGAGCTGCTGGAGGAGTTTGGCCTTGCGACCAAGCATCGACTGGGCCAGAACTTTCTAATCGACAATCATGTGATCGAGCGTATCTGCGAGCTTGCCGAGCTTGCAGGTGACGAGCGCGTACTCGAGGTGGGTCCGGGTTGCGGTACGTTGACACTTGCGTTGCTGCAGGAAGCGGCGTGCGTTACGTCCATTGAAGCCGATCCTGAGCTCGAACCGGTGCTCGACGCCCACGCCGCCGACTATGCCAACTTCCGCTTTATCATGGGCGACGCGCTTAAGGTGACGCCGGAGCAGATTGAGCAGGCCGCCGGTAGTGAACCCACGGTGTTTGTCGCGAATCTGCCCTATAACGTGGCGGCGACGATCATCCTTCAGTTCTTCCAGACGATGCCCGCGCTTAAGCGCGCTGTCGTCATGGTGCAAAAGGAGGTTGCAGATCGTATTGGCGTAACGCCGGGCAACAAGACCTATGGCGGCTACACGGCAAAGCTCGGTCTGTATGCGCAGGTGACGGGGCGCTTTGAGGTGCCGCCGCGCTGCTTTATGCCGGCACCGCATGTGGATTCTGCCGTGGTGCGCATCGACCGTGTTGACGGCGTGGTGCCCGAGGGGCTCGATCGCGAGTTTGTGGCCCGCGTGATTGACGCTGCATTTGCTCAGCGTCGCAAGACCATCCGCAATTCCATGAGCGCCAACGGTTTTGCTAAGGACGTGCTCGACGCCGCCTTTGAGGCCTGCGGTATCGCACCTACCACGCGCGCCGAGACGCTCGATGTTGCCGACTTTGTCCGCCTGGCTCAGGAGCTTTCCCATGACGCCTAATGTCGAACGCGTGACGTTTACCAAGAAAAAGAAGACGGTTGCTTGTCCCGTGCCCTTGGCGCCGCTTGCCGATACGCACGCGCACCTGCTTTCGTTTTGGGGCAAAGAAGTGCCCGAGACGCTCGTGCGCGCCAAAGCTGCGGGCGTCGACCTGTTGGTGACGATGTTCGACCCCATCGCTGACAAACGCAGCGTGACGGACTATAGCGACTGGCTGGTTCGCGAGATTCTGCCGATGCGGGATATTCCGCAGGTCAAGTATCTCGCTGGCGTTCACCCCTATGGCGCGCCCGACTACACCGATAACATCCATGCCCAGATTGTGACTGCGCTCGATGATCCCCTATGCGTTGGCATTGGCGAGATCGGTCTGGACTACCACATGGATTACGACGACGATATCGCGCCGGCGCCCCACGACGTGCAGATCGACTGTATGGCGCGCCAGCTTGAGCTTGCCGTACGCCGCAATGTTCCGGTGGAGTTGCATCTGCGTCATGAGGACGCGGACGAGGAGCGCACCTCGCATGTGGATGCGTACAACGTGCTGCGCGAGGTGGGTGTGCCCCAGGCCGGTTGCGTACTGCACTGCTTTGGCGAGGACCGAGCCACAATGGAGCGCTTTGTGGATTTGGGTTGTTACATCGCCTATGGCGGCGCGGCTACCTTTAAACGCAACGACGAGGTGCGCGAGGCATTCGCGGCAACACCGCTCGACCGTATTTTGTTCGAGACGGATTGCCCGTACATGGCCCCAGAGCCTATTCGCGGTCTCGAGTGCGAGCCCGCGATGATTTCCATTACGGCAAACGCGCTGGTCAACGACCGTGTCGACCGCACCGGCGATAATGCCGAAGCAATCGCGCGAGCCGCTTGGGAAAATGCCTGCAAACTTTTTCTATAAACGGCTGCCAAGGGGCTGACAAAACTGGTCTATTACCTGCCTTATGCCTGCCCTTGAGCTTACGACGGGGCGTTTCTATTAATAAGTGCCTACGGTTCGCGTCATGTTCCCGCATCTTCGCGCAAGCATATGACAAGCGATTGCCGTTGATCGAAAAACGGCTTGCCCACAACCCTAATATCTACCACGTCATCGCCGGACGGGACAAATAGAACCCCCGGTCCCTCCGGTGCATTCTTGTGTTGTAAGGAGAAGATTGTGGCAGATATCAAGAACAAGCAAATTTCTCGCCGGTCCTTCTTGGGCCTTTTTGGCGCGAGTGCCGTGACGCTCGGCCTCGGTCTCGTCGGTTGCGGCAGCGTCGACGGTAAGGGTGGTGCGGCGACCGCTGGCTCGGATGCCGCTTCTATCGATAAACTTACCATGGTCTGGCTGCCCAACGAGTCCAGCTCCGAGTTCGACGCGGGCCGCGAGGAGTTTGGCAAGGTTCTTGAGAAGTACGCCGGTGTCAAGGTCGAGCTCATGACCACCACCGACTATAACGTCGCTATCGAGGCTATCGCTTCCGGCAAGGCTCAGCTTGCCAACATGGGCGCCGAGGGCTTCATCCAGGCCCAGAAGAAGAACAGCAAGGTTCTTCCGCTTGTGACCACCTCCGACACCGATGGCAAGCTCGACGGCGCCAAGTACTACAGCCGCATCTGCGTGCCCGAGGCCGAGATGAGCGCTTACGCGGATAGCGCCGAGGAGAGCGGCTATTCCATCAAGAACATCAAGGGCAAGCGCATGAGCTTTGTCTCCGCTACTTCCACCTCCGGCTTCAAGGTTCCGTGCAACGCCATTATGAAGGCGTTCCCGGACGACGTGAAGTCCTCCGACGAGCTCAGTACCCCGGGTTTCTTCTCCCAGGTACTCTTTGGTAACTCTCACCCCGGTTCTGCTGTCAACCTGCTGCAGGGTGATGCCGATGTTGCCGCCTTCGACGATGTCGACGTCGACACCTATCTTGATGTCCCCGAGGGCGAGCGCGACGCCGTGAACGCCGCCGGTTCCGTCTACTCCGTCAAGGCCGACGCTCCCCAGCCCTTCGATCGCGTTCAGGGCAAGAAGTTCGGCATCATCCAGTCCACCCCGGTTCTCAACGGGCCTATCGCCGTCAACACCGATAAGGTCCCGCAGGAGATCATCGACAAGCTCGTCAAGGGCTTGACCTCCAAGGAGACCTCTGAAGACGAACTGCTCTTTGCCCCCGAGGATAAAGAGGGCACCGGTGCCGTTTGGAGCCTGGGTGATACCGCCGGCTTCATCGCGGTCGAGGACTCCTGGTACGACCCCATTCGTGCGCTTGACTAATGCATGTCCCTGCGCGCACACGTGCAGATGGGCGGCATCGCGTAGACGATTCGCCGCTGCCAAAACGGGCCGGGCGCGAATATCCGCGTCCGGCCTCGACGTTGATGGGAGGGCATGGAAATGCCACAGAACGCACAGCCTCTCTTGCAGGTGAGCGATTTGACCAAAAGCTACGAGGGCAAACGAGGTGCACGGGAGCAGCATCACGCGCTTTCCGGCGTAGATTTTGCTTGCGGCGAGGGAGAACTGGTTGCGGTGATCGGTCCTTCAGGCGCCGGCAAGTCGACGTTTTTGCGCTGCATCAATCGCCTCATCGAGCCCACGGAGGGGTCGGTTGTCTTTAATGGTCGGGACATTACGCATCTGCGCCGCAACAAGCTGCGTGGCGTGCGCGCGCAGATCGCCATGATCTTTCAGAACTACAACCTGGTGTATCGCCTTACCGCCATTCAAAACGTGCTGCATGGGCGTCTGGGCTACAAGGGTGCTGTGGCGGGGTCGCTGGGCCTCTACAGCGAAGCCGAGAAGCTCCGTGCGTTCGAGCTGCTTGACGAAGTGGGCCTGGGCGAGTTTGCCTATCGTCGCGCCGATCAGCTCTCGGGCGGACAAAAGCAGCGCGTGGGTATCGCCCGCGCACTTATTCAAGATCCCCGCATCATTCTATGCGATGAACCTATCGCGAGCCTTGATCCCAAGAGCAGCCGTGCTGTCATGGAGCATCTGCGCCGCGTGACGCGTCAGCATGGCATCACCTGCATCGTCAATCTGCATCAGGTGGATATGGCACTTGAGTTTTCCGATCGTATCGTGGGCTTGCGTGCGGGCGCGAAAGTGTTCGAGGGTGCGCCTGCCGAGCTGACCCCCCAGATGATCGCGGTGATTTACGGCGATGGAGAAGAGGGCTTCATTTCCGTTCCGGTGTCAGGGCCCCAAGCTGGCGCGACACCCGCATCTGTTGGCATGGCTTCCGCTGTTCCTTCTGGAGCCTTGCGATGAGCGCGGGGGAGTGCGGCGCCATGTCCACAGGCTCTTTTGGCAATGCGAAAGCGGGGAAGGTTCCCGATTTGAGCTGGTTTAGAAGGCGTCAGCTTCGCGCACTCGCAGTAGTTGCGGCCGTTGTCTTGGTTGCCGAGGGGGCATCGCTTGTCGGCGATTTCAGCTTTGGATATGCCTTGGGTTCGGTACCCGCTGCCCTTGCATGGATGCTGCAGAACTTTTGCCCTACGCCATCGTCGTTAGGACAGCTGGGCATAATTGCCACGCAGGTGGTTTCGACGGTGTTCGATTCCATCGCCGCTACGATGCTCGCGGCCTTGCTGGGTATCGTTCTTGCGGTGCTGGGATGCTCGAGCGTCGGTGTCGAAAACGGCATCGTGCGCGGTGTCATCCGCATCTTCGCCAATATCTTTCGCAATGTTCCCATGATTGCATGGGCGCTGCTGTTGCTCCTTTCGTTCAAGCAAAACGAGTTCACGGGCTTCCTCGCGCTCTTTTTGGCGACGTTTGGCCAGATTACGCGCTTTTTTCTGGACACGCTCGACGAAATCCCTTGCGGCCCCATCGAGGCGTTGCGCAGCTGCGGAGCAAGCTTTTGGCAGATTGTCTTTCAGGCGGGTCTGCCGCTTGCCGTTGCAGAGCTTATGAGCTGGACACTCTATATGGTCGAGACCAATATTCGCGAGGCCACGTTGGTGGGCTTGCTTACCGGTACGGGTATCGGCTTTGCCTTCAACCTGTACTACGCGTCTTTTCGGTATGACTGCGCTGGCCTTGTGATTCTTGTGACCATTGTTTTGGTGCTCGTGGTCGAGGCGATTTCCAACGCAGCTAGAAGGTCGATGATCTAATGGATACTTTTGAGCTGACTCCCGCCACGGCCGGTGCGATCGAGCGTTCGCACGCTGGGCATATTCGTCTCGTGTCTCGCCGGGGGCGCAACTATTCTGTCGTGCTTACGCTGGGCATTCTGTGCCTCTTGACGGTCGTTACGTTTGTGCGCATGGATTTTGGCACGGTTGACCTTGGCCGCGCACTCGCTCAAACCTGGTCTGATTTCTGCGCCATGATGTTCCAACCAGCGCTTGACCCGCCGTTGGGAGCTGCGCATTTTAGCTGGGCAAAGGTTGCCGAGAGCACGTTGGTCACCATTGCGGTTACCGTGCTGTGCACCATCATCTCGGCCATCATCTCGTTTTTCTTGGCGTTGGCGGCATCCGAGAACCTCTCGAATCCGCTCGTTTCCAATGCGGTCAAAGGATTCGTTGCTATCATCCGAGCGATTCCAACGATTCTGTGGGTACTCGTCTTCACGGTGGCCATCGGCCTTGGATCCGAGGCGGCGGTGCTGGGAATTTCCTTCCATTCCATCGCGTATCTTACCAAGAGCTACTCGGAGTCGATTGAAGAAATCGATGCAGATGTAATCGAGGCACTCTCTGCGAGCGGTGCCAGCTTCTGGCAGATTGTGTTCCAGGCCATCTGTCCGGCAACCATTACCAAACTGCTCTCATGGACATTTATTCGCTTTGAGATCAATTTTGCCAACGCGGTTGCCGTGGGCGCCTTCGCGGGCGCGGGCGGTATCGGCTTTCAGCTGTATCAGGCAGGCAACTACTACTACAACCTGCACGAGGTGGGCGTGATTGTCTATGTATGCCTGGCTGTGTCGTTTGCACTCGAGTTCATCTCGGTTCGCCTTCGTCGCCGTTACATCATCGACTCGGATAACTAAGGAAAGATTTGCATGCTAACAAGAAGAGAGAGGACCGAGGTCCTGGTTGAGAGCGGCCCTGCGCTTGCGCTCGAACTGGCGGGCCTGGTCGAGGCCGCCGCCCCTGCCGAAGATATTGTGCCGGCGCACCAGGGCCTTGTGATGTGTCAGGTGCGCGAGACGGCTCGCAACAGCCGCTTTTATCTGAGCGAGGTGCTTGTTACCGAGAGCCGCGTGCGCATTGGCGAGGCCGATGGCCTGGGCGTGCTTATGGGAACCGATGCCGCGCATGCTCGTGCGCTCGCGGTAATCGATGCCGCTTATGCAATGGATCCGGCGCCGGCTTGTTTGGCGGAACTCGAGCGCCGCGTCGAGGAGGCGCGTGCTGCCATGTTTGAGCGCGTGGCTGCACAGGATGCTCTCACCTATGTGTCGCGTGTCGAGTTCGATGAAATGTCTGGCCAGGACATGAGTGTTCAGGCGGTGGTCAAATGAACGAGCAGGATGAGGTTTTCGATCGCGATCCGTCCCTTGACGAGCGCGCCTTCGAGCTGCAGGGAACGTTTCGTACGGTTCTGGACTGCATGGCGCGCCCCGGCGAGGTTTGCCGCCTATCCGTCACGGATGCCTATGAGGTCGAGGCGAAGCGCTGTGGCCTATTCCCCGCGACGTTGATGTTGGCGGACATGCTGCTCGATAGCGGTACGACTTTTTGCATGGCGACCACGGGCTTTGAGCGTGCTGCCCGGCAGATCGCGAGTCGAACGCACGTGACTCCTGCGGCGCCGAGCGAAGCTGCGTGCGTGATCGTTCCGGAGGCTTTTCGAGATGAGGGCGCGGCGAGTGCAATCGCTGCGCTTACGGCGGGGACGCTTGAACAGCCGCATCGCGGCGCGACGGTTATCGTCGAGTGCTCGGTGCTTTTGGGACTGGATGCGCAGGGTTTGCGCGTCGGCTCCGCTTCGCACGCGTGTACCAAGAGCTCCTGGGAGCTCGGTGGCCCCGGCGTTGACGGCACTTCGCACTTCTCGTGCGATCGCGGCGATGTCTTGCGCTCGCGTATTGCGCGTCTGGACGAGTTTCCCTGCGGCATCGACCTGATGTTTGTAGACGGGTTTGGCCATATCGCCGCCGTTCCCCGTTCCAGCGCTTGCAGGGAGGTTGAATCATGGGATATGTAGCCGTTTCCGGCGGCGAGCAGGCAATCGCCGCATCGCTTGAGCTGCTTGAGCGCGAGCGCGTTGCGGGTGGCCGCGCGCTCGATCCCGCACTCATCATCGAGGCCATGCCGCATGCGGTCGAGCAGGTGCAGTCTGAGGGCTCCGTTTGGGCTCCCGAGGTTGCTGCAATCGCCCTCAAGCAGGCGTCGGGTTCTATCGAGGAGGCCGTCTTTTTGGTGCGTGCCTACCGTTCCACCCTCGAGCGCCTCTATACATCGCGTGTGATCGATACGGGCGAGATGCACGTTTCGCGCCGCATCTCCGCGGCCTTCAAAGATATCGAGGGCGGACAGATTTTGGGCGCGACCCGCGATTACAGCCATCGCCTTATCAATTTTGATCTAAGCGAAGAGACCGATGCCGATGTCCGTGCCGCGCGCGCTGTCATCGATGAGCGTCTGGATGAAGCGGCCGAGGCCTTTTATGGCGTGGCCGAGACCACGCCTCTCGATTGTGTGCCCAAGGTGTGCGATTACCTGCGCCAGATCGGTATGATCCGCCCGGTTGCTATCGACGACACCGAGCCCGTCGATATCACCAAGACCCCGCTTTTCACGCCGGCGCCGCGCAGCGTTATCCTGCAGGCCCTCTCGCGTGGCCTCACGCAGGCGGTTGTCGCCATCGGGTACGCGGCCATTCGCGGCTTTGGCATTTCCCATCCCACGGTGGGCGAGCTTCGCCGCGGCAGCGTGCCGGTGACGATTGATGCCCCCGGAACCGATCCCTCTCAGGCTTCTGCCGACGACGCGTACTATCTGGGAGCACTCCCGGTCTGTGAGGTCGAAAGCCTGATCGCCAACGACGAGGTGACCGAGACGGGCGAGCATGTGAACGCGCTCGATGTGGGCTACGGCCTCGTTACCGGCAGCGACGAGAGCAAGGCCATCGCCATGAGCGTCCTCGACCATTCGCTGCGCGTCGACGACGTTCGCTACCCCACACAGGATCAGGAGTTCGTGCTCTATCACATCGACGGTGTGGAAGCCACGGGCTTTATCAGCCATCTCAAGCTGCCGCACTACGTGACGTTCCAAAGCAAGCTCGATGCAGCCTTGCGCTCTATGAATCACGCCGAGGGACAGAAGGAGGACGGTTCTCGTGCAGCGCAACTATAACTTTGCCTTTTTGGACGAGGGCTCCAAGCGCGAGATTCGCCGCGCCATCTTGAAGGCCGTCGCCATTCCCGGATACCAGGTGCCGTTCGCCAGCCGCGAGATGCCCATCGGCCGCGGCTGGGGTACGGGTGGCCTGCAGGTCACGTTGTCGTGCATCGGTCCCGATGACGTGCTCAAGGTAATCGACCAGGGCTCGGACGCGAGCGTCAATGCCGTGTCTATTCGCAGCCTCGTGCACGAGACTACCGGCGTCGAGACCACCACGTCCACGGCGGACGCGACGCTCATCCAGAGCCGTCACCGTATCCCTGAGCGTCCGCTGCAGCGCGAACAACTCATGGTGCTGCAGGTTCCCATGCCAGAGCCCCTGCGCACCTACGAGGCGCGCGAAAGCGTGACGCGCCGTCTGCATGCCGAAGCTGAGTACACCGGGGCATATCTGGAGCTTTTTGAGCAGATCGTGCGCTATGGCTCCACGACTACCGGTGCCGACCATCCCGTGATGGTGCAGGATCGCTACGTTATGGCGCCGAGCCCTATTCCGCGTTTCGACAATCCCAAGCTCAACGATGCCGAGAATCTCTTTTTGTTTGGCGCCGGTCGCGAGAAGAAGATCTATGCCGTGCCGCCCCATACCAAGGTGGAGTCGCTCGCCTTCGAAGACCATCCCTTTGTGCGCGAGGATTTTGAAGGTAAGCGCTGCTGCATCTGTGGGGCGACGGGCGTCTATATGACTCAAACCATCGATCCCGTTACGGGCAAGAAGGCATGGCAGTGCTCCGATACCGATTATTGCGCAGAGCGTCTCGAGGAGGGCGGAAGCGATGAGTAAAGGCACGACGATGCTTCCCGCTACGGTTCATCATGAATTTAAGGATAAGGCTCCGGTTTTGTCCGTTCGCCATCTGGCCAAGCGTTTTGGCGTCGGCTGTGACTACTGCCGCGACCCGCATGCCAAGCTCGAGCGCAACATCTGTCCTGTATGCGGCACGGTGCACGCGGTGCGCGACATCTCGCTCGAGGTGCATCGCGGTGAGATTCTGGGCATTGTGGGCGAGTCTGGTTCGGGCAAGTCGACGCTCATGCAGTGCCTCTATTTCGACCAGGAGCCCACGGCGGGCGATATGCGTGTCGCTGCATATGATGGGGGCAAAGGCAACTGCTTTGACCTCTCTCGCCAGCAAAAGCGCCTTATTCGCGATGAGATTTTTGGCATGGTTTACCAAAACCCTTACCTGGGCCTGCGCATGAACTTCTCGAGTCTTTCCAATATCGCCGAGAAGCAGATCGCTGCCGGTATCCGTGACGTTTCCTCCATGGTCGATCGCGGCCGCGAGCTGCTTGATCGCGTGAACATCCCCTTGCGTCGTGAACAAGATCCACCGCGCGCGTTTTCGGGCGGTATGCAGCAGCGCGTGCAGATTGCCAAGGCGCTTTCCAACCGTCCTCCGCTGCTGTTCTTGGACGAGGTCACCACCGGTTTGGACCTTTCGGTTCAGGCGCGCGTGCTTGATCTTATCCTCTCGCTGCGTCGTGACCTGGGAGTCTCGATGGTTGTGGTGAGCCATGACCTGGGCGTGATTCGCCTGCTTGCCGATCGCACTATCGTGATGCTCGACGGGCAGGTCATCGAACATGGCTTGACCGATCAGATCATGCAAGATCCGCAGCACGCCTACACCCAAGAACTCGTCTATTCGCTTCTTTAGGAGGTTCGCCGATGTACGTCATCCGCAACGGAATCATTGTTCAGCCCGACCGCCTGCTCTTTGGCTATGAGCTTGTGGTCGAAGACGACAGGATCGCCGCAATTCAACGCCAAGGCAAATTCGATGCGACCGCCGCGGGAGCCGGCGTTATCGACGCTCATGGTGGCTATGTCACGCCTGGTCTTGTGGATATCCATTCCGACTATATCGAGACCGTTATCTCGCCGCGCCCGACGGTGCTCATGGACTTCTCGACGGCACTGTTCGAGGCCGAGCGTGAGCTCATCGCCCATGGCATCACCACAATGTATCACTCGCTTTCGGCATATGCGCAGGACATCATGGATGCCAAGCCGGTCCGGCGCTGGGAGAACACCGAGAAAATCATGGCGCTTATCGCCGGCTGCAAACGCACCGAGGGGCGAAACGCCCATCTGATTCGTCATCGCCTGCACCTGCGTCTTGAGGTCGATAACGTCAATCTGGTTGAGCAAGTTGAGGGGCATTTGCGCTCGGGCGAGGTGGACGAGCTTTCATTTATGGACCACACTCCCGGCCAGGGTCAATATCGCGATATCGAGATCTGGCGCAAGAGCGTTCGTGGCGATCATGAGCTGAGTGATGAAGAAGCGGCACAGATCGTTGCCGCTCAGCAGGCGGCGCCCAAGCTTTCCTTTGAGCAGCTCAAATATCTTGCCGATGTTGCCTG
>CALINZ010000069.1 GCA_938045085.1 uncultured Collinsella sp.
CAAGCAGCAGTAACGCCGCGGCCGAGCCAGTAAACGCCGACGCCCCATTTGAGCAGCTTTCTCAAATGGGGCGTTTTGCTTGAGAGGGATGGAAATGAAGATCGTGGTGAGCGCCTGCTTGATGGGCGAGAGCTGTAAGTATAACGGGCTCGATAACTACCACCGCGCGTTGGTCGAGGCTTGCGAGCGCACGGGGACCGAGGTCCTCCTCGTGTGCCCCGAGGTCTTTGGCGGCCTGCCCACGCCGCGCAAGCCGTCCGAGATTGTGAACGGCGAGGTTCGTACCTGCGAGGGCATCTCGGTTGATCGCGAATTTCGCCTGGGTGCCCAACGTGCGCTCGATATGTGCGAGCAGGCGGGCGGCCCGTCCGAGATTGCTGCGTGCGTCTTGCAGGACCGCAGTCCCTCGTGCGGCGCGGGTCGCATCTACGACGGTACCTTTAGCGGTACGCTCACCGCGGGCAACGGCGTCTTCGTTGATCTGTTGCTGCGTCACGGCTATCGCGTTATACCAGCTAGCGAGTTCGACCCCAGCATGCTGGAGCAATAAAAAACCACCACAAGGGCACTGCTCCCTTGTGGTGGTTTTGGGCTAGGCCTAGAGCGTGTGGCCGT
The DNA here is from genome assembly GCA_938045085.1 of uncultured Collinsella sp. Lineage (GTDB taxonomy): Bacteria > Actinomycetota > Coriobacteriia > Coriobacteriales > Coriobacteriaceae > Collinsella. Next base: position 616 of record CALINZ010000069.1, read on the forward strand.
AGGCGTTGGCGGCCTTGATGGCGGCGGCGAACTTTTCGTCGGTGAAGGGCTCCGGGTTGCCTTGCTTCCACTCGTTGGTGGCGTGTGCGTATTCGCACAGGGCAGGGATGTCGGCCTCGGAAAGTCCGACCTGCTCAAGCGTTACAGGCCCATCTGCTTGTTAAAGGCGGCGTAGCGTTCAAGGCTCTCGGTATCGCCCGTATAGGCAAACAGCACGAGCACGCCCAGGCTCACGACCTCACCGTGCAGATAGGTTCCCTCGCGCGGAATGCTGCACGTCGCATTGTAGAACGCGTGCGCCACGCTCGAGTTGTAGTAGTAATCGTTTTGGTTGGTCAGGTTCGAGACATAGCCCGTGTTGACCACGATGTCGAGCGCGATCTGCTTGACGGCCTCGCTCGACAGATTCCGGCGCACGTCCTCAAGACCCTGGACGCCATAAGTAAACAGCGGCTCGGAGCAGGTGTGGGCGAGTGCCAGGCCAAGACCGGCGGTATGCTCCAAATTACCGGCGCTCGTGGCGTATTCGACCTCGGGCTGCTTGGACAGGGCATCGCCCACGCCGGCCCAGAAGTACTCCGCCGGAGCTTCGGCGATAATCTTGGGGTTGATGAAGATATGCGCAGGTCGGTTGGGGTACGAATATCCCTCGAGCGAGCCGTCGTCGTTGTACACGACGGCAATGGCGGTCGCGGCCGAGCAGTTGGAACAGATCGTCGGGACGGTGAAGACGATCTTCTTGAGCTCGATGGCTGCGGTCTTCACGGTGTCGAGTGCCTTGCCGCCGCCACAGGCGATAAGCACGTCTGCCTGCTGGCAAGCGGGGGAGTTCACGACCTTGGCGATATTGGCGCGCGTGCTGTTGGTGCCGTAGACGCGCGTCTCCAGAATCTCGACGTCGGTGCCTGCCAGCGCAGCCTCGATGCCCGGCAGCGCCGCAGCCAGGGCTCGCTTGCCGCCGATGATGGCGACCTTGGTCGCTCCGTACTCTGCCAGCGCGGCGGGCAACTCGGTAAAACAATCCTCGCCAACGGTGTAGTCGCTCATTCCAATCGTGCGCATAGCAACCTTCTTTCGTTCGATAAAGTGCTTTCAGGTATTTTGCTCCAAGAGAAGGTCCACAGCCGCGAGAAATTTCGAACGTATAAAACCAGTGTTGAGGGTTTTTCGCCGGCGCTGAACGTGCTAGCATACTCCGCATAAGCGTTGATGGGGACGAGTAGTCGGCCGTCCGCATGCTACAGAGAGCGGGGAGCGCTGAGAACCCGTGCATGCGACCGATGAAAATCACCCCGGAGCTGCGGTCCCAACGGACGTGCCGCGCAGGTTCGTCTTAGTAGACATCGCCGAGATGGTCGTCGATACAGACCAGCCGAGTAACGGATGCGAGCGCGCGGCGACGCGAGCGAGGGCATCTAAGCTGGGTGGTTAAGCGAAGAGCTTTTACGGACAGACTGTCCGTTTTGTGGCGCTTCGTCCCAGCTTGTAGGGACGGGCGCTTTTTTGGTGCCCAGAGGGCGTGCGCGCCCATGACAAGAAAGGGGTACCGTGGCAAACGAGTACAAGCAGACGATGAATCTGCCCAAAACCGGATTTCCCATGCGTGCCGGTCTTTCCAAGTCCGAGCCAAAGCGACTCAAGGACTGGCAGGACAACAAGGTCTACGAGCAAGTTCTAAAGAAGAACGAGGGTCACAAGAAGTTCGTGCTGCACGACGGCCCTCCGTACGCCAACGGCCCGATCCACATCGGCCACGCCATGAACAAGATCTCCAAGGACATGATCAACCGTTACTGGATGATGCAGGGCTATGAGGTTCCCTATGTTCCCGGTTGGGACTGCCACGGTCAGCCGATCGAACATAAGGTCGAGGAGAAGCTCGGCACCGAGAAGTTCAACCAGACCTCCACGGCTAAGATCCGCGAGCTTTGCAACAAGTTCGCTGTCGAGAACATCGAGCTCCAGAAGGCTGGCTTCCGTCGCCTTGGCGTGCTTGGCGACTGGGACAACCCGTATCTGACGCTCTATCACCAGCATGACGCCGCCGACATTGAGGTCTTCAAGGCCATGTTCGACAAGGGCATGATCTATCGCGGCCACAAGCCCGTCCACTGGTGCAAGCACTGCCACACCGCGCTGGCCGAGGCTGAGATCGAGTACTCCGACGAGACGAGCCCGTCCATCTTCGTGCGCTTTGAGATGACCTCCAAGCCCGCCGGTCTCGAGAACTTCGACGGCCCGGTCGACTTTATCATCTGGACGACCACGCCGTGGACCATCCCCTCCGACCAGGCAGTTTCCCTCAAGCCCGGCGCCGCCTACGTCGCCGTTGAGCACGACGGCCGCGCCGAGGTCATGCTCGAGGACCTGGCTCCTAAGTGCTGCGAGGAGTTTGGCTGGGAGTACACTCCGGTTATGGTCGACGGCAAGCCCTATGTGGTTCCCGCCGAGACCTTCCACCACATCCACTACAAGCAGCCGATCTTCGACGGTGTCGAGGGCGTGGCGCTGCTGGCCGATTACGTCGGTGTCGATGACGGTACCGGTATTGTCCACAACTCGCCCGGCCACGGCGTCGACGACTACTTTGCCTGCCTCAAGGAGGGCATCACCGACATCTGCATGCCGGTCGATGACGACGGCAAGTTCTACACCGGCGAGGAGTTTGGCACCGGTGGCCCCTTCAGCGGTATGGACACCGATGAGGCCAACCCGCACATCATCGAGTTCCTGCGCGAGCGCGGTACCCTAGTCCTCGAGAAGAAGATCACGCACAGCTATCCGCACTGCTGGCGTTGCAAGCACCCGGTGCTCTTCCGTGCTACCGACCAGTGGTTTGTCTCGATGGACAAGACCGGTTTGCGCGAGCAGGCTGGCAAAGAGGTCCGCGAGAACGTCAAGTGGTATCCGGCCCACGCGGCCAACCGCATCGGCGCCATGGTCGAGCAGCGTCCCGACTGGTGCATCAGCCGTCAGCGCAACTGGGGCGTGCCTATCCCCAGCTACACTTGCGCCGACTGCGGCGAGAAGGTCATGAACGACGCCACGCTCGACGCCGTCATCAAGCTCTTCCACGAGAAGGGCTCCGACGCCTGGTTCACCGACGCTCCCGAGAGTTACCTGGGCGAGGCTTGCGTTTGCCCCAAGTGTGGCGGCCATCACCTCAAGGCTGATAAGGACATTCTCGACGTGTGGTGGGACTCCGGCGTGTCCTGGAAGGCCGTCTGCGAGTATCGACCCGAGCTTGAGTACCCGGCTGACGTGTATCTCGAGGGCTCCGACCAGCATCGCGGTTGGTTCCAGAGCTCGCTGCTCACCTCGGTGGGTGCCAACGGCCATGCTCCGTACAAGGCGGTCGTCTCGCAGGGCTTCACGCTCGATGGCCAGGGCCGCAAGATGTCCAAGTCGCTCGGCAACGTCATCGACCCCAACAAGGTCTGCGACGAGATGGGCGCTGACATCATCCGTCTCTGGGTTGCCTCCGTCGACACCAGCTCCGACGTCTCCATCGACCATG
>CALINZ010000070.1 GCA_938045085.1 uncultured Collinsella sp.
ATAACCTGGCGCGTGTGGTGCTGCTAGAGCAGATTTACCGTGCCTGCAAGATCAGTCGTGGCGAGCCGTATCACAAATAGGTCGGCAATACGAAACAATGGCGTGGGACAATACCTTTCGTTTTGAGGAATGTGTCTGAAAGGACTATGAGATATGAAGATTGGATTTGTCGGTTTTGGCAATATGGCGAGCGCTATGGCCGATGGCTGGATCGCTGCCGGTGTAGCTGCGAGCGACATGTGCGCCTGCGCGGGTCGCTACGACGCACTGGTTGAGCGCTGCGAGGCACGCGGCATGGTCGCCTGCCACGATGCCGCCGAGGTTGTCGCCGCATCCGATATCGTGGTCGCTGCGGTCAAACCGTACATGATCGAGAAGATATTCGCCCCGCTCAAGGATGCTCTTGCCAAAAAGGTCGTTCTGTCGGTTGCCTGGACCTGGGACAGTGCCAAGTGGGAGCAGGTCCTGCCGGGCGTCGCGCATATCTCGACGGTGCCCAACACACCGGTTTCGGTGGGCGAGGGCGTCATCGCCTGCGAGAAGGCTTCCACGCTTAGTGATGAGCAGAGCACAGTGGTGCTTGATCTGCTTGGCAAGCTCGGTGCGGTGGTCGAGCTCGATACGAGCCTGCTGTTTGTGGGCGGCACGGTGGGTGGTTGCGCTCCGGCATTTGTCGCTATGGCAATCGAGGCCCTGAGCGATGCGGCGGTCAAGCACGGTATCCCGCGTGCCGATGCCTATCGCATTGTGAGCCAGATGGTGCTGGGTACGGCAAAGCTGCAGCTTGCAACTGGCCAGCATCCTGCGGCGATGAAGGATGCCGTATGCTCGCCCGGTGGTGCCACCATCAAGGGCGTCGTTGCGCTCGAGGACGCCGGCATGCGCAGCGCCCTGGTCAAGGCAATCGACGCAACTCTCCAGTAAAACCTGCCATTTAGGGACAGGTTTATTTTGGCAGGTTTTTCCTGCGGTTTTGTCCTTTTAGTGAAAAGCGCCCCGCAACTGGCTCAATTCCAGTTGCGGGGCGCTTGCGTTTGCCCAGATAAAACAGACCAAAATAAACCTGTCCCTTTTTGGCAGGTTAGTCCCAGAAGCTGTCTTCTTCATCCTCGGACTTGGGTCCGCGGTCGACGTACATCTTATGGGTACGCTTCTCCATTACAAAGGCAAGAATCGCAAATAACAGGATGCCGCCGGCGAAAAGGATGGCAAAACCGGTGCGGGTGCCAAACAAAAAGGAAAAAACTGCGTCCATTGGGTGCCTTCTTGCGTAGTTGAGTTGGGTCGTAAACGCTCATAAGTATATACTTGCCCATACATGTACAAGGTTGCAACCTAAATGGAATGTATATCGCCGGAGGATCTAATGCTTGATATCAAGTTTGTTCGCGAGAACCCCGATGCCATCGATGTCGCCATGGCTAACCGCCAGACGTCTTGGGATCGCGAGAAGTTCTTTGAGCTCGACGACGAGCGCCGTGCCGTCATCACCGAGGTCGAGGAGCTCCAGGCTACGCGCAATGCCGAGTCCAAGAAGATCGGCGCCCTGATGAAGGAGGGCAAGAAGGACGAGGCCGAGGCCGCCAAGGAGGCCGTGCGCGCCGTCAACGAGAAGATTGACGGTCTGGCCGAGCGCCGTACTGCTCTCGAGCAGGAGCAGTACGACTTCATGGCTCACCTGCCCAACATTCCTTGCGAGGCCACGCCGTACGGCAAGGACGAGGACGAGAATATTGAGCGCCGTCGTTGGGGCACCCCGCGCGAGTTCGACTTCGACTTTAAGCCGCATTGGGATCTGGGCACCGATCTGGACATCCTCGACTTCGAGCGCGGCAACAAGCTCTCCGGCAGCCGTTTTCCCCTGATCAGGGAGTAGCAGATCGGCTTTAAGCTCTTCCAGGAAGAATATTCTTCGATCCGTTTCTCCTCGAGTTCTTCTTCCGAAAAATATCCCTCTTCGATTGCCACATACTGTGGCGCATAGAAGATTGAGTGTGCGACTTCA
>CALINZ010000071.1 GCA_938045085.1 uncultured Collinsella sp.
TGCGGGTGCGGTTTGCTGCTGCTTCCGGTCATCGCTGTGAGCATTGGCGTGATGTTTGTGCTTGCTGGGCTGGCTGCAGCAGCGCTTGTGCTGTTGATTGCGGCCATTGGCGTGACGATTTGGCTCTGCCGCAATCGCGAGCAACGCCGTGCCGACGGTAAAACCAATGTCGGATGGGCCATCTTTTTGGTTGTCACCTACCTATTGAGTATCAGTTATCTGGCGTTCTTTATCTTGTTGCTTGTGAGCACCTTTACCGGGGAATCCGTAACGGTGGGGTAGGCTTCGACGAGCTTCTTGAGGATGAAGCGAGGGGCGGACTCTGAATGAACCGCGCCCCGCATCAACAAGTTTCATTCGTTGTGTAGCAATCCGAATGTACAAGCGTTTGGCGTGAGAGCACCGCCGCCAGCAACACGGGAAGGCAGGCTGCAATCGCCAGCCCCCATGCCAGCTCATCGCAATAGATTCCATAAGGACTCCCCAACAGGACATAGGCCAACTAACGAGCCCATCATCCGCTGCGGTCACAAATTGGCTGACAGCTGAATCATCGCTATAAAACGCGAGGTAAAATGCCCAAAGATTGATGGATGGTTCGCAGAATTTGCAAGGGTTATTGAGAAAGCAAAGCTGCGAGAAAGGAAGAGCCATGGCTAAGAAGACGGGAGAGAAAGACACGGTTGGAAGGGCCAAAGGTTTCGAGATGCCCATCGATGAGGAATCGGCTGGCAAGCTGCTCGATACCATCTACAGGAGCGCACTGAATGGCGTCCCTAAGGTGAGTCGCTCGGTCGACGAGATGGTTGAGGACTACACGGGAAAGGCGAAGTCACCCGATGATGCCGCAAGGGCACTCGCAAAGTGGCAGATCATGAAATGCGGAACCTCAGGTTTCGTCACCGGGCTCGGGGGCTTGATTACGCTTCCGGTCGCAATTCCCGCGAACATAAGCAGCGTCATGTACGTCCAGATGCGCATGATCGCCTGCATCGCGAAGATGGGTGGCTATGACGTTACGTCCGACCAAGTTCAGACGATGATCTACATGTGTCTCACGGGTACGACGGCGAGTGATCTTGTCAAAATGGGGGCTCATCAAGACTGGGACGAAATCGCTTGAGGTCGCAATCAAGAAGATTCCCGGGGCGGCACTCGTGAAGATCAACCAGAAGGTCGGCTTCAGATTTATCACGAAGTTCGGCGAGAAAGGCATCATTAACCTCGGGAAAATGCTGCCCCTCGCCGGCGGCGTGATTGGCGGCGGTGTGGACGTGGCATCGACGAGCATCATTGCTAAGAACGCCATCAGGATGTTTATGGAGGGCGAGGACCCCGATGGAACCCTGCCCACTGAAGCGGAGGTCGAAAGCATCGAAGATGTTGAGGTGGAAAGCGACCTGCTTTAGTCCTTGCTACGTGCTCCACACCCCATCGCCTAGCCTATGCCGTAGGGGCTGCCCGGCCGTTATGAGGTATCCCGCCTGCTCCTCGCGGTCTATTCGGCACATCGCGCGCATCGTTTGCTTTGAGTCGCAGGCCGTGTCATTGCCGCCCACGATGGCCTTGTGGTTGTTGAATGTGGTCGGGCCCATGTGACCCTTGGGCGGTTCTCAGCCCGCATCTACCAGGATTCTATCGAGCTCGTTCGAGCATCGAGTGTGTAGGGCATGCTCGAGAGCGTCGTCGTCCGCATGGACTACGCCGCGCAGGTTTGTCATGTCGGAAATCGAGGCAAGACGCTGCAGCCGTAGAACCAGTAGTTCAAATCGATGCTGGCAAGCCTCGAGGATGGACACGCGCTTCATGCTCTTCTATATGGCAACCTTAGCTCTCAGCTAATGAATTCAAGTTTAATCCTTCCTACGATGTGCTGTGTGCCGGCACGGTAGCCGGATCGTAGGAAGGATGCATGATGAAAAAGCTTGAAAACGAAGTGCTGCTGAGCCGTCGCGCTGCACTGAGCGCATTCGCCACCGTCGCCTTGGGGACTGCCGGTCTTCTTGCCGGTTGTAGTAGCGATAAGGCGACCGTCACCGAGGACGCTGGCGATGGCGA
>CALINZ010000072.1 GCA_938045085.1 uncultured Collinsella sp.
TCACCGATGTCTGCATGTGCGAGTATACGTCGCACGGACACTGCGGCATTCTCTGCGGGCATGACGTGGACAACGACAAGACACTGGAAGTGCTGGCAAAAACAGCACTGTCCCATGTGCAGGCAGGTGCGGATATGGTTGCCCCCTCGGATATGATGGACGGCAGAGTGGGACGTATCCGGCAGGTGCTGGACGAAAACGGTTTTGTCAACACGCCGATCATGGCGTACTCCGTAAAGTATGCTTCGGCGTTCTACGGCCCGTTTCGGGACGCAGCCGGTTCTGCACCGGCGTTCGGCGACCGGAAAAGCTATCAGATGGATCCCCACAATGCCAGAGAAGCTTTGCTGGAAGCGGAATTGGACGTGCAGGAAGGTGCGGACATTCTCATGGTAAAGCCGGGCATGGCGTATCTGGACGTGCTGAAATCGCTGAAAGAACAATCCCCCCAGCCGGTGGCACTGTACAGCGTCAGCGGCGAATATGCAATGATCAAAGGTGCCGCCAGTCTCGGACTGATCGACGAGGATGCGATCATCTGTGAAACTGCGATTGCGGCAAAGCGCGCAGGTGCCGACAAGGGAACCGATGGCGCCAAGGAGGCCGGCGATGCCCAGTAAGCGCGAGCGCAAACTCATTTCCAAGAATCGCTCGGCACATCACGAGTACTTTATCGATGAGACGTTTGAGTGCGGTATTGAGCTGAGCGGCACCGAGGTCAAGTCGATTCGCGAGCGCGCCTGTCAGATCACTGACACTTTTGCGCTGATTCGTGGCGGCGAGTGCTGGCTCGTCGGCCTGCATATCCACCCTTATAGCCATGGTGGCGTGTGGAATCGCGATCCCGACCGTCGGCGTCGTCTGCTGCTGCACCGCAAGGAGATCGACTTTCTTGACGGCAAACTTCGCAACCGTGGTTATGCGCTGGTTCCGTTGGAACTCTACTTTAATACCGACGGCCGCGTAAAGCTGCTGCTGGGTCTGGGCCGCGGCAAGAAGCTCTACGACAAGCGCGAGGACATGGCCAAGCGTGATGTCCAACGCGAGATCGACCGCGCCCTTAAGGAACGCAACCGCTAGGCACTCTGTATAAGTTGCGGTGGAATACGGACTGTTTTGCCTGTTTGAGGGGCTATTCAGTCCCTATTTCACCGCAACTGCGGGCGTCTCATCTTTCTTACTGTTCTGACACATATGTCTCAAAGGCGGCGTCCGTTATGGGTGCCGCCTTTTTTGTGGGTACATACATTCATGAGGTTCCAACCCGAGTTAGGGGAGTGATCGTTATGGACAAAACTGCGTTCTTTACCATGCCGAGCGGTCTGTACGTGGTGAGCGCTGCGGCAGACGGGTTGCGCGCCGGCTGCGTTATCAACACAGCGGTGCAGGTGACATCCGCCCCGCCGCGCATCTCGGTTGCCGTGAACAAGGAAAATGTCACGTCCGGCGTAATCGCATCGGCTAAGGCCTTTGCGCTGACCGTGATTGACCAGACCGCCGACATGCTCTATATCGGCAATTTTGGCTTCCGCTCCAGCAGCGATTATGACAAGTTTGCCAAATACGAGACCCGCGAGACGGCTCTGGGCATGCCCTATGTGCCCGAGCACGCGGCGGCCCTGTTTAGCTGCCATTTGATCGACACTGTGGATGTGGGCACGCATCTGCTGTTTATCGGCGAGGTCGAGGATGCCGAGCGCCTGAGCGACGAGACGCCGCTCACCTACGACTACTACCACAAGGTCCTGAAGGGCAAGACGCCTCCGAAGGCGTCCTCGTATCAAGGCTAGAAATGTTTTAAAAACACTTGCATTATATTATTGAGAACATATACTAATAAGCGAAGTACATCACCAGTCACGTTCGAGAGGAGAACATCATGGCTGAGGAGAAGAAGACGTATAAGTTCGTGTGCGTCGTTTGCGGTTACGAGGTTGAGGTCGATACGCCCGAGCTGCCCGAGGATTATGTGTGCCCGGTGTGCGGCGTCGGTCCCGATCAGTTTGAGCTCGTCGAGGAGTAGCTCGCAGGCACACGGCGAAAGCCGAACATAGCTCTGTCCAAGGGCTCCGGTCGGTCATCCCGGCCGGGGCCCTTTTCCTCCGTCCCCAAGGGATCACGGCTGCTGTTAGCCGATCCTGTCCGTCGTGAGTCCGGCCGACCGTTTGTCTCAATCTGTAACATCTAGCAGTGAAAACGGGGTCTACGTGTTACAGATTGAGACAAACGGAGCTGTCCCTCGGAAAGATCTCAATCTGTAACAGATAAACATCAAAAGCGGGTCTAGATGTTACAGATCGAGACGTTTGCCTGGGTGGGTGTTCCGTCCCATTACATCCCTGTCAACAACACGACATCGAGAATCGTCACGATGGCACCGATCCCTACGAGCAGCGCGTTGAGCGGGCGCGGGTTGGCGTATTTGCCCATGACGCGGGGCGAACTGGTGAGTCGTATGAGCACAAAGACCGTAATCGGCAGCTGAAGCGACAGCAGTGCCTGACTCCAGATGAGACCTTCAAAAGGATTTGGGACGGCCAGACACGCCGCCACTGCGCCGGCGAAACAGGCCGCCACCCCGATCGAGGAATGTCGGTCGTGGATGTCGTATTCCTCATCGAACATGCCCGCGGTGATGGTACCCGCCGCCATGCCCGCCGTCACGCTGCTCGATAGTCCCGCGAACAGCAGCGCTACCGCAAAGATGGTCGAGCTTGCCGGGCCCAGAATGGGGGAAAGCGTGTCCGCTGCGACGGCCAGGTCGTCTACGACAATGCCGTGCGTAAAGAAGGTCGTTGCGGCCAGGATGACCATGGCCGAGTTGATCGCCCAGCCCACGCCCATCGAAAAGAGCGTGTCGAAGAGCTCGTAGCGCAGACGTTCTTCGATAACCTGCTCGCCTTGGCCTTCGAAGTGCATGGATTGGATGACCTCGGAGTGCAGGAAGAGGTTGTGGGGCATAACGACCGCGCCTAGGACACTTACGATAATCGCTGCCGAGCCGGTGGGCATACTGGGTGTGATCCAGCTTGCGGCGGCTTGCGGCCAGTCGACCTTGACTAGTGCAAGCTCGGCCAAAAACGAGAGTCCTACCACGCCCACGAAGGCGATGATCCATCGCTCGGCGCGTTTGTAGGAGCTTGTCATGAGCATGGCAATCGATGCCGCCGCGACGATGATGCAGCCGGCGCGTACGGGCAGTCCAAAGAGCATTTGAAGCGCGATCGCACCGCCCAGGACTTCGGCCATGGCGGTGGCGACCGTGGCTAGATATGCGCTGCCGAGTATCGCACGCCCGACGAGGCGGGGCAGGTGGCGCGTCGTGGCCTCGGCAAGACACATGCCCGTGGCGATGCCCAAGAGCGCCGCGTTGTGCTGCAGCACGATGAGCATGATCGTGGACAGCGTGACGATCCACAGCAGCGCGTAGCCAAACTGCGAGCCGGCGGCCATATTGGAGGCCCAGTTGCCCGGGTCGATAAAGCCGACGGTCACGAGCAGCCCGGGGCCGATATGCCGTGCGATGTCGAGTCCTCCGTGGCCACCGGTGCGCGGGGAGCCAAAGTGATGTTTGAGATGGTTGATCATGGTGCGCTCCTGCGTGTCGTTTGTTTGACGCCGCAAAGGATACCCGTTTTAGGCTCAAAGGTTAACCATGACTAACAAAATTGTTGTATTTGGATAGGATGGTGAAAGGGGATTGCCGAAATGTCTTGATCTGTAACAACTAGGGATGGAAATTGGACCTAGGTGTTACAGATCGAGACAGGAAGAAATGGTCCTATGGAATATCTCGATCTGTAACAGCTGACCGCCAAAATCGGCCCTTCGTGTTACAGATTGAGACATTCGGAGCCGTCTCTCAAAAACATCTCAATCTGTAACAGTAAGTCGTCGAAATTGGGTCTTCCTGTTACAGATTGAGATGTTTGAAGCGGTGAGCTTACAGGCCGAACCTGGGGCCCTTGTTGTCGCCCTTGAGCTCGGCGGCACCCACTCGCAGGTCGCGCGTTACGCGATTGTTTCGAAACGGGCGGGAAACACAACGGGCCGGCGATGCTCCTAGTATGCCTATTCAACTGACTGTCTAAATATCTAGGGGAGGATCGCGATGCAGGCAGATTCCGCTCAGCAGCAGGGCCTTTATCGCCCCGAATTCGACCACGATGCATGTGGCATCGGCGCGCTTGCCGATATCAACGGCGAGCGCCATCACCAGATCCTGGACGATGCGCTGTCCATTCTGGTCAACTTGGAGCACCGCGGCGGCACGGGACTCGAGAAGAACACCGGCGACGGCGCTGGCATCCTGTTCCAGGTTCCGCATCACTTTTTCCGTAAAGAGGCTCAAAAGTGCGGCCAGATTCTGCCGGCAGAGGGCGACTATGGCGTGGCCATGCTGTTCTTCCCGCAGGACGACAGGGGCGTAGAGGATGCCCGCCGCGTGTTTGAGGAGGGCTGCGCCGAGGCTGGCGTGCCGCTGCTCTTTTGGCGCGAGGTGCCGGTCGACCCGCACGACCTGGGCGAGACGGCCCGCGCCTGCATGCCTACCATCCTGCAGGCCTTTCTGGGTCGCCCCGACGACACGCCGGCGGGCGACGCCTTCGAGCGCCGTCTGTATGTGTGCCGCCGCACCATCGAGAAGAAGGCCGACGCCGAGTTTGCCCTGCGCGACAAGATCTTCTATGTGTGCTCCATGAGCTCGCGTACTATCGTGTACAAGGGCATGCTGGTCGCCACGCAGATGCGCCGCTTCTTCATCGACCTCAACGACGCCGCCGTCAAGACGGCCGTGGCGCTCGTCCACTCGCGCTACTCCACCAACACCACGCCCAGCTGGGAGCGCGCGCACCCCAACCGCTTTATCATCCACAACGGCGAGATCAACACCCTCAAGGGCAACGTCAACTGGATCCGCGCCCGCGAGCCCAACCTGTACAGCCCCGTGCTGCAGCACGATCTTGAGCGCGTGATGCCCATCATCAACCGCGAGGGTTCTGACTCCGCGATTTTGGACAACGTGCTCGAGTTTTTGGTCATGAACGGTCGCCCGCTCACGCGTGCCGCGTCCATGCTGCTGCCCGAGCCGTGGGACCACAACGACAGTCTGAGTGAGGAACGCCGCGCCTACGATGCCTACCAGTCCATGCTCATGGAGCCGTGGGACGGCCCGGCCGCCATCGCCTTTACCGACGGCCGCACACTGGGTGCTGCTCTCGACCGCAACGGCCTGCGTCCCGCCCGCTACTATGTGACGCGCGACGGTCGCTTTATGCTGGCAAGCGAGGTGGGCACCATCGAGGTGAGCCCCGAGAACATCCTGACGAGTGGCTGCCTGGGACCGGGCCAGATGCTCGAGGTCGATTTTGCCCGCGGCCGCGTGATCTACAACGATGAGCTGCGCGCTCGCTATGCCAAGGAAAAACCCTACCGCGACTGGATTGCCGAGGAGACGCTGACCGTCGACGCGCTCGATGAGCCCGTTGCGGCAACGCCCGCCGAGGACGCCGAGGTGCCCGCCGCCGTGCGTATGGCCAAGCTCGGCTACCACTGGGATGATGTTGACGAGGTCGTGCGTCCCATGGCCCAGCAGGGCAGGGCCCCGCTCGCCTCGATGGGCATCGATGCGCCGCTGGCCTGTCTTTCTGACAAGCATCAGCCCCTGTTTAACTACTTCAAGCAGCATTTCGCTCAGGTCACCAACCCGCCCATCGACT
>CALINZ010000073.1 GCA_938045085.1 uncultured Collinsella sp.
CCTGCTTGCGCCTGGCGCGGCTGATCCTGCCACTGCCATTCTGCTGCCGCTCACCAATGCGCAGTACAACCCCGCAGCGGGCGGCATGATCGCGGCTCTCATCGCTGGCGCATTTTTTGCCTGGATGGAGCGTCAGATTCGCAAGGTTATGCCCAACGCACTCGACACGTTCTTGTCTCCGCTGCTGGTGCTCATCATCGGCGCCTTTGCTCTGATGCTCGTCATCCAGCCGGTTGGCGCATGGCTGACGACTGCCATCTTTAGCGTTTTGACCTTTATCTTCGAGAAGCTGGGCGTCCTGGGCGGCTATATCCTGTCGGCAGGCTTCTTGCCGCTGGTTTCCGTCGGCCTGCATCAGGCGCTCACGCCGATCCACGCTATGCTCAACGATCCCGACGGCGCTACCAAGGGTATCAATTACCTGCTTCCCATCCTTATGATGGCTGGCGGCGGCCAGGTCGGTGCCGGTTTGGCGCTGTACTTTAAGACCAAGAACGCCAAGCTCAAGAAGTACGTCGCAGAGTCCATTCCCGTTGGAATCCTGGGTGTGGGAGAGCCTCTGATGTATGCTGTTACGCTGCCGCTCGTTCGTCCGTTTGTGACGGCCTGCCTGGGTGCCGGATTTGGCGGCGCGCTCGCGGCGCTGCTTCACATCGGCACGGTTTCTCAGGGCGTTTCCGGTCTGTTTGGCCTGCTGATCGTTGTTCCTGGCCAGCAGCTCGGCTACGTTGCCGCTATGCTGCTTGCCTATGCCGCCGGCTTTGTCCTGACGTGGTTCTTTGGCGTCGACGAGCAGAAGATCAACGAGTTCTTTGGCGAGTAGTTTGATATCGCGAGCCGTGTTGCTCGGGGCTCGCGGTGCGCGGCAGATTTCTTGATGCTATGGTTGTGCCGGCGGGGCTAACTGCTCCGCCGGCCTTTTTTAAAGGAGCGTTGAAGCGTGAAAACGGGTATTTCGATTTATCTTTCCAGCCCTCTGCAGGATATTGAGCGGACGATTGAGCGTGGTGCCGCGGCGGGTGCGCGCTATGCGTTCACCTCGCTGCATATTCCCGAGGATGGGGGAGCGGCGTATGCCGATAAGGTCCGTCATGTGCTGTCGCTGCTTTCCGCCCGCGGCATTGCGCTCATTGCCGATGTGGGGCCTCGCACGTGCGATTTGCTCGGGCTTGAGCGCATCGAGGACTTGCGCGATCTGGGGTTGGAATACCTTCGTTTGGACTATGGCTTTAGCGCCCAGCGGGTCGCGGAGCTGTCCGGTGTATTTCGCATTGTGGTCAATGCATCGACAGTGAGTTCTGATGAAATCGCATCGTGGCGTGAGGCCGGTGCCGATGTGACTCGTTTTGCCGCCTGCCACAATTTTTACCCCAAGCCTTATACCGGTTTAGCTCTGGAGGACATTGCTCGGGTGAATCTTCGTCTTGCGGCGCTTGGATTCGAAATCATGGCTTTTGTGCCGGGTGATGCTAACGTTCGCGGGCCGGTATTCGAGGGGCTGCCGACGGTCGAGGCGCAGCGCGGTCGCGCGTCAAAGGTTGCCCTCAATATGCTTGAGCTTGCACATGGCGCCGATTGCGACATTGTGTTGGTCGGCGACCCCGATCTTTCCGATGCGGGCTGGGCGCAGTTTGCTCAAGTTTCCGCCGGATACGTGGACCTGCAATGCGAGCTTGAGCTCAGTTATGCCTATGTGCGCGGGCAGATTCATCACGACCGGC
>CALINZ010000074.1 GCA_938045085.1 uncultured Collinsella sp.
GGCGGCGAGCCGGCTTCTCGGCCTCACGCGCGGCCTCGGCAGCCGCCTCGCGCGCCTTCTCGGCAACAAACGCTGCTGCCGAGGTATCGAGCTGCACCGTTGCGTGCGTGCGGGTGGGCGCGGCGACCTCGCCGGCATGCATCACGATGATGCCGCAGGTGCTCGTCTTAACAAACTCGACCATCTTGGGATCGGTGAAGCCGGTCACGTCGTTGACGATCGAGGCGCCGCAGCGCACGGCCGCCTTGGCAACCGCCACATGACGCGTGTCGATCGAGACGATGGCGCCCTCCTTGGCCAGCGCGCGCACCACGGGCAGCACGCGGCGAGCCTCCTCGTCGGGGTTGACCGGGGTAAAGCCGGGGCGCGTGGACTCGCCGCCCACGTCGATGATGTCGGCGCCGGCGTCGAGCATCGCCAGGCCGTACTCGATGGCGGCATCCGGATCGAAGTGCTCCCCGCCATCGCTAAACGAATCGGGCGTCACGTTGAGGACGCCCATGATGCGCGGACGGTCAAAGCTGAGCTCATACTTTCCGCACCGCCATGTCTTGCTGTCGTTCGCCATGAACATCCTCCTAAAATGCCCACGCCGCCGAGCTTGGGGAGCTGGCGGCGGGGTCGCTTTGCACTCAGTCTTTCTATTGTATCCGCGCGCGCGGGCTAGAACGCAAACGCGGCCGCGATGTCGCAAGAAATCAGCAGGTCGGCATTTGCATCCTGATCGGTGGGAGCAAGGTTGCATATGGCCAGCGTATCGCCGGTAAAGTAACGCGTAAGGCCTGCCGCCGGATACACCACGAGCGAGGTCCCGCCCACAATGAGGGCATCGGCCGCGGCGATGGCGGCAACGGCACCGGTCAGCACGTGCTCGTCGAGCGGCTCCTCGTAGAGCACTACATCGGGCTTGATGCGCCCGCCGCACGCAGGACACACAGGCGCACCCGCGGCGTCCTCGTGCTCGCGCGAGCAAATCCACTCGGCGCTATAGACCGCGCCGCACGACTGGCAAATGTTGCGATGGACCGATCCGTGCAGCTCGAACACGCGTTGCGAGCCGGCCATCTGATGCAGGCCGTCGATATTTTGCGTCACCACGGCATCAAGCTTGCCGGCGCGCTCCAGCTCGGCCAGCTTGATGTGGCAGCGGTTGGGCTTAGCGTTAAGCGCGATCATCTTGGTGCGGTAAAAGTCGAAGAACTCGGCCGGGTGCACCTCGTAAAAGCTGTGCGAGAGCATGGTCTCGGGCGGATAGGCAAACTGCTGGTGATACAGGCCGTCCACGCTGCGGAAATCGGGGATGCCACTCGCCGTGGAAACACCCGCGCCGCCAAAGAAGACCACGTGACTATGAGTTTCGAACAGCTCCGCCAGCGCGGCGGACGCCTGTTTGGGGTTTGATATTTCCTGCGTCATATATGTCCTCCGTCCGTGTCTCCGGGACGGCGGCGTTCGCACTATCACTCGCGGACTCCGCCCCGCTCTTGTTGCGTTAATCTTAAGCCTGCCAACCCCGTCGAAAGGACACCATGCCTCAGACTTACACCTTTGCCTCGTGGAACGTTAACGGCCTGCGCGCCGTGCTCAAAAAGGACCCGAGCTTTATCCAGATCGCGCAAGAACTCGACGTCGATATCCTGGCGTTGCAAGAGACCAAGCTGCAAGAAGGCCAGGTTGATATTGACCTGCCCGGCTATCGCCAAACCTGGAGCTACGCCGAGCGTAAAGGCTATTCGGGCACTGCGGTCTTTAGCCGCCAGGAACCGCTGTGCGTGCTGCACGCTGACGCGCTGTTACCCTACGCCGGCGAGGGCGAGGCGGCCGAACTCGTCGCCCAAGCCGCGACCGAGGGCCGCGTCTGCGCGTTGGAGTTCGACAAGTTCTGGTTTGTGGATGTCTACACTCCCAACGCGCAAAACGAACTCGCCCGCATCGACGTGCGCATGGCCTGGGATGATGCCTATCGCGGCTTTTTGAGCGCGCTTGAGCGCGAGAGTGGCAAACCCGTCGTGACCTGCGGCGACTTTAACGTGGCGCACGAGGAGATCGACCTTAAGAACCCCAAGTCCAACCGCGGCAACGCCGGCTTTTCGGACGAAGAACGCGGCAAGTTTACCGAGCTGCTCAACGCCGGCTTTACCGATACCTGGCGCGCGGCAAATCCGGACGTCGAGGGCGTCTACAGCTGGTGGAGCTATCGCTTTAATGCCCGCAAGAACAACGCCGGCTGGCGCATCGACTACTTCCTAGTAAGCGACGCAATCGCCGACAACGTACGCGACACCGGCATCCGCGGCGACATCTTTGGCAGCGACCACTGCCCCGTCACCCTCACGCTAGAGCTCTAGCCCCAAGTAATTCCTGGGGGGACAGAGGAAAACAGATCATGTGACCCCTCTCCCCCCATAAGTTGCGGTGGAATAGTTCCTGTTTGGGCAGCAAATAGCCAAAAACGAGAACTATTCCACCGCAAGTTCGTGAGGAAACGCGAAATGCCTTACAGCCCGTATTTCACGACGACACGGTTAATGCGACGGCACCAGGGCTTGTACAAGGCGGCCAAAAACACGCAGGTCGCGAGTCCGTGCGTGATATCGAACGGCACGGCGGTGGCAAGACGTGCCACGGCACCTGCCCAAGTAAGCGGCTGTACAAAACCAATGATGTCGTAGGCGTTGATCACCACGCCGTAGAGCAGGCCCGATGCAAAGCCGTACGCCATCAGTGCCGGCATGCGCACGGTTCCATCCGCACGGTCGAACGCACCCGCATGTGCCAGCGCGCCGCCAACATAACCAACCAGGCCCCAGGCATACATCTGCCATGGCGTCCACATGCCCTGTCCAAAAAAGAAATTGCTGGTCAGCGCCGCCAGCGCGCCAACCATAAAACCATTGCGGCGACCAAGCGTCGCCCCCGCGATAATGGCGATGGCGCTCACCGGCTTAAAATCGGGAATGGGTCCGAACAGGATGCGCCCCGCCGCGGCCAGCGCCGCCAGCACCAGTGTGGGCATAATCTGGCGCAAACCCGGACGAGATGCCTCGTAACCCGCAAAGAACAGCGCAAGCACCAACGCCACCACAACCAGCATGGCCAACGCTGCCTGCTCAACCCCCGCCAGCAACGCGGCAGCCATCACCGCCGGCACCGCCAACAACAGCGGGATCTCCAGTTTTGCAAGCAAACGCGAGAAACGACAGTCCGTCATCCCATCACGCCCTATAGAACACGTTGTCGGCAAAGAAGTCGGCCGGGGGCTCCATGCAGGCAATCTCGCCGTCAAACATCATGGCAATGTCATCGGCAACCTGCTCGGCAAAATCCAGATCGTGCGTGGCCATAATGACGGTGCCGCCAGCCTTCGCATGGTCACGCAGGGCGCGGGCGATGATGCGGCGGCTCTCCAGGTCCAAGCCCTTCGTGGGCTCGTCAAGCAGCAGCAGCTCGGGGCCGATCAGCAGCAGCTTTGCCAGTGCGAGCAGCTGGCGCTGTCCGCCCGAGAGGTCGTAGGGGTGGCGCGTCTCCAGGCCGTCCAATCCCAGTTGCGCCGCACGCTCCCGCGCCAAGTTCTCGTCATATCCGCAGGCTGAAGCCCATTCCATCAGCTCGTCGCACACCGTCTCGGCAACCAGCAATGCTTTGGGATTCTGAGGCAGCAACGCCGCCGAGGCCGCTCCGCGCACCATGCGGCCGCGCTGCAGCTTGGCGGTCTTCGCCAGCACCGAGAGCATCGTCGACTTACCGCATCCGTTGCCGCCCACGATCGCATGCACCGCACCGGCCGAAAACGACGCATCGAGCCCACGCAACACCCAGCCGGACGCTCGATCGTAGCGAAACCAACCTTCCGACAGGGTGGTAGCCGACCCAGCGTGCATTTTTTTGAGTATTCTGCTTCCATCCGTGCGCGAGAAGGCTTCCAAGCCGTTCTCGAGCGACGTTTGCGCCACAAATTCGGACGATTTGTCCAATTCCAAACTTTTTTTCGCGCTCGATACGCCCCCGGGCGGCTCCAGAGAGCCCAAATTGTCCTCACGCCTGCTGAATACTCCGTTTTTTGCACATCGGATGGCACCCCACCCCAACGTGTCATCGGAAAACAGCGATTCTCGGCGTCCCAAAGATGCCATATCCGCCGCCTCGTGCACGCGGCCATCCTCAATCCGGTACGCACACGTCGCGTATTCGAGCATTGGGCGCGGCTGATGCGTCGCCACAACAACCGTGCAGCCCAGCTCGCGATTCACACGAAACAGCGCGTGCAGGAAATTCTTCTCGGCAACGGGATCGAGCTGAGACGTGGGCTCGTCGAGCAGCAGCACGTGCGGGCGCAGCGCCAGAGCGGCCGCCAACGACAGCAACTGTTTGCGACCACCCGAAAGCGTGTCAGTATCGCGGTGAAGCCAATCTTCCAGCCCAAAGAAATAGCTGGTCTCAGCTACGCGACGGCGCATCTCATCACGTGCTAGCCCCAAGTTTTCCAGGCCAAACGCCATCTCGTGCCACACGGTTTCGCACACGATCTGGTTCTCGGGATCCTGGAACACATAGCCCACGCGCTCCGCCGATGCCCGCACGTCCATGTCGGCAACGTTCTCGCCCAGCACGCGCATATCGCCAGCGCGCTCGCCCGCCGGAGCGATCTCGGGCTTGAGCAGCGAGAGCAGCGTCGACTTACCCGATCCGGTACCGCCAACAAGCAGCGCAAATGCACCTTGGGGAACAGACCAGTCGAGCCCCTCGAGCACCGCGGCATCAGCCCCGGGGTAGGCAAAGCTCAGGCTCCGCACCTCAATCGCCGGCATATCCGGGCCGCACGCAGCGCCCGACACCGGGCCCCTGTCCAACCGAGCCATCAGCCAAACCTCTTCTCATCAATCGCGTGCAATGCGCAAGGCAGCATCATCCAGGCAGCGTACACGACATAGCCCAGCCACGGCGCCGACACCGAGAGCTGCGGATAAAACGAATACTGCGTCGTCGCGGTCCACGCCACCGCCACCGCGGCAGCACCAAACAGCGCGAGCCCGCCCAGCGCGGCAACATCGCCGCGCCCCAGCCGATACCGCGCATACGTCGTTCGACGCGTCGCGGCGCCCCACCCACGGGAGCGCATGGCGTCCGCGCGCTCCAGCGAATCTTCCATGCCCCAGCCCATCAACACGCTCGACGCCCGCAGGCGCGATCGCACGGGATCGGTGGGCGCGCGGCCCGGCACATCAATCGCATCCTGCACCGCCAGCACCGTACGACCGCGGCGTAAAAACTGCGGGATAAGCCTCATGCACATCGAAATCATGAGCGCAATCACCGGTGCGGCATTGCCCAGCAGCGCGAGCACCTTGTCGTATTCGAGCATCGACGCCGCGGCCTCAAACCACAGCACGCTCGCCACAAACAGCCCGCCCATGCACAGGCCATATACCATGCTCTCCAGATACACCGCGCGCATACCAATACGGAACAGCTCCGTCGAGCCCGAGGCGCTAAACAGCGGATTGACCAGCGCGATAATCAAAATCACCGGCAGCTGCCAGCGAAGCGCCCCCAACGTGCGCGCAGCACCGCGCGTCGCAAGCCCGTACGCCAGCCCGCCCGCAAGCGACAGCGCGATCAGCACCGGCTGCATCGAGAACATGGTGAGCCCCAGCGTCAGCACTATATAGAGTGCCGGCACAGCCGGATGCGACATCGAGAATGCCGCGACGGGCTCGCCGCCAAACTCCTCTTGTATGTTGTCCACGGGCACCCCCGTCCCCTCGCTCAAACGGCAGCTCCGCAGCACCGCCAACGCCGCACGCAAGCAGCGCAAACGCCACGCCGGCGGCGCAAGCCTCAACCGCCGCAAACCAATCGCTACGCGCTCAACATATGCCTGCGGTATCATATTGCGCCGTGTATCGTTTCCAAACACACGTCTCTATAACGTAACAGGAGATCACATGGACGCAACCGCAATTATCCTCGCTGCCGGCGAGGGCACCCGCATGAAGTCGAACCACTGCAAGGTTTCGCACAAGATCCTGGGCAAGCCCATGGTTCAGTGGATCGTCGACGCCACCATCAAGGCCGGCTGCAGCCGCGTCGTGGTCGTCATCGGCAGCCACGCCGACGAGATGCGCGCCCTCATCGATGGCGCCTACGCCAACAGCGCCACCAAGGTCGAGTGCGTCGAGCAGACCGAGCGCCTGGGCACCGGCCACGCCGTGAAGGTCGCGCTCGAGGCCTGCGGCATCACGCAAGGCCCCGTCGTCGTGCTCAACGGCGACCTGCCGCTCATCACCGCCGACACCGTCGCCAAGTTCGCGCAGACCGTCGCCACCGGCGAGCTCGCTTGCACCGTCATGACCATGACCCCGCCCGATCCTTTCGGCTACGGCCGCATCAAGCTGGGCGCCGACGGCCAAATCGAGCGCATCATCGAGCAGAAGGACTGCACGCCCGAGCAGGCCGCCACGCTGCTGGAGTGCAACGCCGGCTGCTACGCCTTCGACGGCGCGCAGCTCGCCGCCCACATTAACGAGATCGGCAACGACAACGCGCAGTCCGAGTACTACCTGCCCGACATGCTCGAAATCCTCAAGGGTCACGGCCAGGCGGTCTCCATCTTCCACTGCGATGACTACCGCGACGGCCTGGGCGTCAACAGCCGCATTCAGCTCGCGCAGCTCACCGCTATCGCGCGCGACCGCATCAACGAGCACTGGATGGCCGAGGGCGTCACGTTCATCGATCCCACGCAGGCCTGGATCGGCCCCGATGCCACCATCGGCCGCGACACCGTCGTGTGGCCGCAGACGCACCTGATCGGCCACGTCACCGTGGGCGAGGAGTGCCAGCTCGGCCCCAACAGCCGCCTCACCGACACCACCGTCGGCAGCGGCTGCACCATCGATGAGACCATCGCCATCGAGGCCGTCATCGAGAACGGCGTCGACTGCGGCCCGCGCGCCTACCTGCGCCCGGGCACCCACATGCTCGACGGCTCCAAGGCCGGCACGCACGTGGAGATCAAGAAGTCCACGATCGGCGAGGGCTCCAAGGTGCCGCACCTGTCCTACATCGGCGACACCACCATGGGCTCCGGCGTCAACGTGGGCGCAGGCTCCATCACCTGCAACTACGACGGCGTGCACAAGCACAAGACCGTCATCGGCAAGGACGCCTTCATCGGTTCCGACACCATGATGGTCGCGCCCGCCCAGATCGGCGACGGCGCGCTCGTGGCCGCCGGCTCCGTCATCACCGAGCCGGTCCCGGCCGACGCACTTGGCCTGGGTCGTGCCCGTCAGGTAAACATTGAGGGCTGGGCCGCCGATTACCGCCGCCGTCTGCACGAGGACGACGAGGTATAACGTTTTACCAAGCATCTAAGGAGCTGTTCCCGTGGGGGCGGCTCCTTTTTCTATCGTGACCTGCGCAACCGGATGAGTGGTCGGTTCGTGTCCGTTGACGGTAAAGACGTTATCAGGACTCGATAAACCCCGTCGCGCGGTTACAATGCAAAAAGGCATCTATATGGCATTCGATATAAAGGAGAAGGGTAATGCCGATTAATGATCCCGAGAAGTCGGAGAATATGCGCAAGTCCATCCGCGTGTATTCCGGTTCCTCCAACCGTCCCCTCGCTCAGAAGATTGCTGAGTACCTTGGGGTCGAGCTTTCGGGCCTTACGCTAAAGCAGTTCGCCAACGGTGAGATTTACGCCCGCTACGACGAGACCGTCCGCGGCGCCGACGTCTTCCTGATTCAGTCCGTGGCCGGCGGCAACGTCAACGACATGCTCATGGAGCTGCTCATCGCCACCGACGCTGCCAAGCGCGCATCCGCCCGCTCCATCACTGCCGTTATCACCCACTACGGCTATGCCCGCCAGGACCGCAAGGCCGGCCCGCGTGAGCCCATCACCGCCCGCCTCGTCGCCAACCTGCTCGAGCGCGCCGGCGTCAACCGCATCATCACCCTCGACCTGCACCAGGGCCAGATCCAGGGCTTCTTCGATATCCCGGTTAACCACCTGTCCGCGCTGCCGCTGTTTGGCCAGTACTACAACGACA
>CALINZ010000075.1 GCA_938045085.1 uncultured Collinsella sp.
GCTGCTGCTTTGGCCTATGGCCTGGACAAGCAGGGCACCGACCAGCGCATCCTGGTCTTCGACCTGGGCGGCGGCACCTTCGATGTCTCCATCCTCGACCTCGCCGACGGCGTGTTTGAGGTTCTGTCCACCTCGGGCGACAACCACCTGGGCGGCGACGACTGGGATCAGCGCGTCATCGACTGGATGGCCGATAAGTTCCAGCAGGAGAACGGTGTCGACCTGCGCCAGGACCCCATGGCCCTGCAGCGTCTGAAGGAGGCCGCCGAGAACGCCAAGAAGGAGCTCTCCGCCGCCCAGCAGACCACCATTAACCTGCCGTTCATTACCATGAACCAGTCCGGCCCGCTGCACCTCAACTACACGCTGACCCGCGCCGAGTTCGAGAAGATCACCCGCGACCTGCTCGAGCGTTGCAAGCAGCCTGTCACCAACGCCCTGCGCGACGCCAAGCTCAAGCTCTCCGATCTGACCGAGGTCATCCTCGTCGGCGGCTCCACCCGTATGCCCGCTGTCCAGGAGCTCGTCAAGACCATGACCGGCAAACAGCCCAACATGTCCGTGAACCCCGATGAGGTCGTTGCCGACGGCGCTGCCGTCCAGGGCGGCGTGCTCACCGGCGACGTCGAGGGCATCCTGCTGCTCGACGTTACCCCGCTGTCGCTGGGCGTCGAGACCATGGGCGGCATCATGACCAAGATGATCGACCGCAACACCACGATCCCGACCTCCAAGACCGAGGTCTACTCCACCGCTGCCGACAACCAGACCAGCGTCGAGATCAACGTGCTCCAGGGCGAGCGCGAGCTTGCCCGCGACAACAAGTCGCTCGGTAAGTTCCAGCTGACCGGTATCCCGGCTGCCCGCCGCGGCGTGCCGCAGATCGAGGTCACCTTCGACATCGACGCCAACGGCATCGTCAAGGTCTCCGCTAAGGACAAGGGCACCGGCAAGGAGCAGCAGATCACCATTTCCGGCTCTACCGCTCTGTCCGACGACGAAGTCGATCGTATGGTCAAGGACGCCGAGGCTCATGCCGAGGAGGACAAGAAGCAGAAGGAAGAGGTCGAGGTCCGCAACCAGACCGATAGCCTGTGCTACTCCACCGAGCAGACCCTCAACGAGCTGGGCGACAAGGTTTCCGCTGACGTGAAGTCCAAGGCCGAGGCCGCTATCGCCGACGCCAAGAAGGCGCTCGAGGGCTCTGACGTCGAGGCCATCAAGGCCGCCGGCGAGTCCCTGCAGTCCGTGGCCTACGAGCTGGCCCAGGTTGTCTACGCCGACGCTCAGCAGCAGACCGACGGTGCCGCTGGTGCCCAGCCTGCCGACGATGACGTAGTCGACGCCGACTACGAGGTTGTGGACGACGAGGACAAGTAATCATGTCCGCCCGTAAAGCTCGCACGGAGGCGGCTGCCGCTAGCGCCGCCCCCGTTGACTCTGAGGAGAAGGACGTGAAGATTCCCGTAGAGGCCGC
This sequence comes from uncultured Collinsella sp., assembly GCA_938045085.1. GTDB lineage: Bacteria > Actinomycetota > Coriobacteriia > Coriobacteriales > Coriobacteriaceae > Collinsella. The sequence goes on from CALINZ010000075.1 coordinate 1,478, forward strand.
AGACGATACCGAGGTCAATGAGGCCCCGGCCGCCGAGGCTGCCGAGAACCAGGTAGAGGATTCCAACAAGGAGGCGACGATGACCGAGGACAAGATGGTGGAAGCCGCTATCCGCGCCGGTGAGGAAGCCGCCGACAACGACTTTAAGCTCAAGTTCGAGCAGGCCCAAAAGGAGCTTGCCGACGTGCGCAATGAGCTCGATGCTGCGGCAGAGGCTCAGAAGGCCGCCGAGGACAAGGCGAAGGACGCTACCGAGCGCACCGCCCGCCTGCAGGCCGACTGGGAGAACTTCCGTCGCCGCACCGCCAACGAGCGCATCGCCGAGCGCGAGCGTGCGACCGAGAAGCTTGTCACCGCGCTGTTGCCGGTGATCGACGATATCGAGCGCGCGATCGACCATGCCCGCAGCCAAGAGCTTTCCGACGACTTTAAGCAGTTCGTCGATGGCGTTGACGCGGTACATGCCAAGCTGCTCGATGTGTTTGCGCACGAGGGCGTTGAACCCATCGATCCCAAGGGTGAGGCGTTCGATCCGCTCGAGCACCAGGCTGTGGGTCGCGTCGAGGACGCATCGCAGTACGACGAGACCGTCAACGACGTGTACCAGAAGGGCTACCGCATGGCGGATCGCATTCTGCGTTCCGCGATGGTGACGGTGACCTACGGTGGCGAGAAGCGCCCCGCACCGGAGCCCGAAGCGGCGCCCGAGGATGCTACGGCCGATACGGCCGAGAGCACCGAGGAGTAATTGAGAAGGGCCCCGGGGCAAAACCCGGGGCCCTTTCTGGCCAAGTGCCATGTGACAGCATGAGCCGCCGTCCGCAGGGACGGCGGATGTAACAGGAGAGGAGCTACGATGGCTGCAGGCAAAACCTTCTATGACATCCTGGGCGTATCCAAGAGCGCCTCCGACAAAGAGATCAAGAGCGCGTTTCGCAAGCTCGCGCAAAAATATCACCCCGATGCCGGCGGCGACGAGGCCAAGTTTAAGGAGATCAGCGAGGCCTACGAGACGCTTTCGGACGAGAAGAAACGTAAAGAGTACGACCAGATGCTCATGTTTGGCGGCATGCCGGGCGCGGGCGGCGCGTATGGCGGCGGCTACGGTGCCGGCGCGGGCGCCAGCGGCTGGGGCGATATCTTCGACAGCATCTTTAGCGGCAACGGCGCCTGGGGCAGCGATTGGGGCTCGGGCTTTGCCGGGGCTGCGGGTAATGCCGGTGCCGGCGCGGGCCGCAGCCGTGCTCGCAAGGGCGGCGACCTGTCGCTGACCGTCGATGTGACGGCCGAGGACGCGTTTCGCGGCGTGACGCACAAGGTTACCTACCGCATTCCCTCGACAGGCGAGCAGCAGACCATTACGGTCTCGGTGCCTGCGGGCGCGGTCGACGGCGGCAAGCTACGCTACAAGCGTCGCGGCGAGTATGGCGTTGCCGGCGGCGAGCGCGGCGACCTGGTCGTGACCACGCACGTGGAGGAGCACCCGCTGTTTAAGCGCAAGGGCGCCGATGTGACCATGGAGGTACCGGTCTCGGTCTACGAGGCGGCGCTCGGCTGTACGGTGGACGTGCCCACGCCCGGCGGGGCGACGGTTCGCCTGAAGGTGCCCGCGGGTACCCAGACGGGCAAGAAGTTCCGCTTTAAAGAGATGGGCGCGCCCGACGTTAAGCATCGCGGGCGCACCGGTGCGTTGCTCGTCGAGATCAAGGTGCAGGTCCCCACGAACCTGTCCGACGACGAGCGCGATGCCATGACCAAGCTGCGCGAGGCCGACACGCGCGACTATCGCGAGAAAGTCAACCGTTACAAGGCGACGTACTAGGGCGGTCGTGGCGCACGCCCGCGCCCGCGGGCTTATGATGGACGATAACGAGACGGAAAGGGGTCAGGTAGCATGGCCGAGGACAATAGGAACAAACCGCTGTACATGATCAGCGTGGCGGCCGAGCTGACCGGCATGCATCCGCAGACTCTGCGCGTCTACGAGTCCAAGGGTCTGGTGAACCCCCAGCGCTCGGGCGGCAACACGCGTCTGTACTCGCGTGCCGATATCGAGCGCCTGGAGCTCATCAACCAGCTGACCGACGAGGGCATCAACCTTGCCGGCGTGGTGCGCATCCTCGATATGAAGGAGCGTGCCGAGGAGCGCGAGCGCGAGAACGAAAAGCTCCGCGCTCGCGTGCGCCAGCTCGAGGACGAGCTGCACGAGTACAAGATGCAGAAGAAGATCACCGCCCTGGCCCCGCGCGACGGCTCGGTCAACCCCGAACAGGTCATGCGCAAGCTGCTGGGTGCCGGCGGGGATTTGTAGTTACGCGGGTTTACCAACCCGCGTAACGGGCCGACGCTGCGCGCCACCCAGAGCGACAATTTGTCATTCAAAAGGCAAGGCATGACCAGAAGGTCTATGCCTTGCCTTTTTCATGCCAACTTGTTCGCTCTGGACGTCGCTCGCTGTCCGTCCTCTACCTGCGGCGTTGCCTTGCTCCGGATGCGGTAGTCATTGGGGACGTTCTTAAATGACTGGTCAAAGGGGACATTCTTGCGGCACTTGGCAGTTGGGGACGTTCCTTTTGTGCCGGCACTTTGGGACACTCCTTGTCAGAAGAGTGATGCAAGGTGCTCGTCCTTTACTTTACTGAGATAAAGTGAACGTGTAGATTCGTAACCCACTCGCAACCGTTCTATGGCACGATATTGAACGAATGTATGCTATGCGCCCAAATCTTTTGGGCAGAGTGGGAGACAGTATGGTCAAGCTGTACGAGGACGGCATCTACCTGCGCGGCGGCAGCGAGGTTGTGCCTGCGGTCGAGGCTGCCGAGCGCGGTATTACGCAGACGCCCGAGGATGCCAAGCGCGGCACCATCGCGTATTCGATCCTCCAGGCACATAACACGTCGGGTGACCCCGAGGCACTCAAGATTCGCTTTGACGCCATGGCGAGCCACGACATCACCTTCGTTGGCATCATCCAGACGGCGCGCGCCTCGGGCATGGAGCAGTTCCCGCTGCCCTACGTACTCACTAACTGCCACAACTCGCTGTGCGCCGTGGGCGGCACTATCAACGAGGACGACCACGTCTTCGGTCTCTCGGCTGCCAAGAAGTACGGCGGCATCTTCGTCCCGCCGCACATCGCCGTCATCCACTCCTTTATGCGTGAGAACTTCGCCGGCTGTGGCAAGATGATCCTGGGCTCCGACTCCCACACCCGCTACGGCGCTCTGGGCACCATGGCCGTGGGCGAGGGCGGTGGCGAGCTGGCAAAGCAGCTGCTGCGCGACACCTACGACGTTGCCTATCCCGGCGTCGTTGCCATCTACCTCACGGGCGCCCCGCGCCCCGGCGTTGGCCCACACGATGTGGCGCTCGCCATCATCCGCGCCGTCTTTGCCAAGGGTTACGTTAAGAACAGGGTCATGGAGTTCGTAGGCCCCGGCATCGCGAGCATGACGACCGACTACCGCAACGGCGTCGACGTCATGACCACCGAGACTACCTGCCTGTCGAGCATTTGGGCCACCGACGAGGACACGCGCGCATTCCTGACCATGCACGGCCGCGGCGACGACTACCGCGAGCTCAAGCCCGCCGATGTTGCCTACTACGACGGCTGCGTCGAGGTCGATCTGTCGAGCATCAAGCCCATGATCGCGCTGCCGTTCCATCCTTCCAACGGCTTTGAGATCGACGAGCTCAACGAGAACCTCGAGGACATCCTGCACGAGGTGGAGCTCGAGGCCGCCAAGATCGGCGAGGGCAAGACGCACTTTAGCCTGCTCGACAAGATCGTCGACGGCAAGCTGCACGTGCAGCAGGGCGTTATCGCCGGCTGCTCGGGCGGCAACTACGACTCCGTGGTCCAGGCTGCCCGCGTGCTCAAGGGCGCCAACACCGGCTGCGGCGAGTTCTCGCTGTCGGTCTACCCCACGAGCCAGCCCGTGGCACTCGAGCTTACACGCCGCGGCTACATCTACGACCTTATGGAGGCCGGCGCGATTGTGCGCACGGCATTCTGCGGCCCGTGCTTCGGCGCCGGCGACACGCCTGCCAACAACGGCCTTTCGATTCGCCACACCACGCG
>CALINZ010000076.1 GCA_938045085.1 uncultured Collinsella sp.
GTTTTCGAGTCAGCCCCAGTATCATGAGGGCTGGAAGAATCGTTATAAGAATGAGCTGAAGGACTGCTTGGTTTATATTGCCGAGGACGAGGCCGCTGCCGCTGCGGCGCCCGTGCAGCCCGAGCCCTCGCCGACGCCTGACTCGAATGACGACTCGAGTGACGATGCCAACGACGACAGGATGGATGCGCCCTCGACCGATGCTGACGGTAATGGCTCTGCTGGTGGCGCTACCAACGACGGCTCTACCTCGAACGGCTCCGATTTGAACGGCTCTGCTACGGGCGATTCGTCTTCAAGCTCTGCCGGCAATACGGATAGCGACGCTTCTGGTTCGACCGACGCTGACACCTCTAACTCATCTACCGGCTCGAGCGATTCGTCCGTTGACACCGGCTCTAACAACGGCTCCGGCTCTGACGCAACCCCTGATTCCGATGCTTCCAAGGACGACTCGAATAAGGCGCTGGACGCTCCCGTTGCTTCGCCGGACAAGAAACCTTCTTTCTCTGTGCAGCTTGGTTCTACGTTGGGCTCTTCGCTGATGGCTGGCGTCAATAACGGCTCGGCCCAGAACAAGGACAACTCTGATCAGGCTTCCACGGAAAAGACCGAGGCCGCAAAGGGCGACTCCAAGGACAAGGCTTCCGAGAAGATTGAATCCGATAAGGGTTCTAGCTCTGAGGAGAAGGACGACAAATCCGCTCAGAAGAAGGACGAGAGCAAGACCGAGGGCGAAAAGAAACAGTCCGAAGACGACGACAAGAGCGGTGCTGACAACCAGGTCCAAGAGCAAAATGACTCCAAGACGGTGACCACTACAACCACGACGACCACAACTACCAAGTCATCTGGCGGCAATATGCCCAAGACGGGCGATTTGATTGTGATGGCGAGCCTTGCCAGTGCAAGCTTGGCCACGCTGGGTGCCACGTCTATTGTGAGCGGTAAGCATAAACTCGATCAGCAGAAGAAGGCTTCTGGGGAGGATGGCTCGGAGGAGTAGCCTCTCGGTTGCCAGATAACTAAAGAGTTGGGACGGGGTCCGGTGCGAATGCATCGGGTCCCGTTTTGTTGTGCAACGATTAGTTATGCCCCCTCACACCTCTTGTTGCTACCGTTGCCCGATATGTTCGCGCGGCGTCGTCGGTACGCGCGAGGCGGTCATTACAATTGGCATCGTGCAGCGATTTAGGGGGAACGTTTTGGTGTCTGAACAGGCAAATGTTGATTGTGCTGCTGGCTTTGGCGTGCGCTTGATCGGCTGTGCCGACGATGCGGTTTTGCCCATTGGCATGCACGACTATGCGGAGGCCCTTGGTTGCTGCATGCTGGTTGATAAGACCATGTTTATTGCCGATGTGTTGGACTGCGACGCGTCCGTTGTGGTGTGCTGTCGACCCGAGGGTTTTGGCAAGAGCATGAATTTGTCGATGCTCAGGGCTTTTCTGGAGCGTCCGGCGGTCGGTCGCTCTAGTCAGCGTTTGTTTGCCGATGCTCAGATTTGGGATGCAGACGGCGGGCGCTATCGGGATGAGTATGCTTGCTATCCGGTGATATCGCTGGACTTTTCTGGCGCTACGAGGCGTGGCGCCGCTATTGCCGGCGTCGTGCGCGATGCTCTTTCGGGCGAGTGCGCCCGCTTGCTGGCGCTTTTGGAGGCTCCTGATTTAGCTCGAGACAAGGTGCGTCACATCGAACGCGTTGCGCGTGGCGCGGCGAGCGAGGACGAGGTTGACTCGGTGCTCGGTGTGCTCATTGAGCTGCTGGAGATGGCCTGCGATGAGCAGGTTGTATTGCTCGTTGATGGGTACGATGCGGCATGGTTGGGCCGTGCAAGCGCGAGGGGCGCTTCCGGTGCCGATCCGGCAGAACTACTTGACCGTGTGCTGTTTGACGCCATTGCCACTGCGCGCGATTCGTTGCGGCTGACGTGTCTGATGGGGGAGCGTCCCGGTCCTGCCGAAGCGGCGCTTTCTTCGCGCGGCTGCTCGTATTGTCTGACGACGCCGCTGTCGGAGTGGTGTGACCGATGTTTCGGTTTTTCGGATGCCGAGGTCGAGGCTCTTTTGAATCATGCTGGGCGCGAGGAATACCTGGATGATGCGCGTGAATGGCTCGAGGGGTATCGGTTTGGCAGGGCCTATTGCTCGAGTCCAGCGCGTGTGATCGGTTTTCTGGACCGAGGCTGCACGGCGCCTGTGCGCGCCGATCTGTATGGGTATGCGGATTGCCTGAGTAGGGTAGTTGCCGGGTGGAATCTCGACCGCCTTTCGGTCTTGTTTGATTTGCTCGAGGCCCATGGGTGCGCTGAGGTCCCGCTTTGTTTGGGCGCTGCAGAGCCAGATGTCTCGCCTGACGATGGCATGTGGACAGCGCTGTATCTGTCTGGTTTTCTCACGACGGATATGACTGAGGAGCCAGAGCGTGGCGATCGCCTCCGTGCTTTGCGATTGCCCAATAAAGAGCTTCGCCAGGCCTTGCGTCTAGTGATTGTTGAGTGGTTTGAGTGCGCTGCCGAAGACACTCGAGATGTCGATGCGTTTCGCGACGGGCTGTGCCGTGGGAACGAGGATACCGTGAGGCGGGCGCTAAGCCGCATCCTGGGGGATGCGGGTATCGGTGAGACCGACCCAGATAAGCCGCTGCCATATCATCTGCTCTTGCAGGGGCTCTGCTTTGGCTTGCCGGGCTATGCCAATCCTGCTTCGAGGCGAAAGTGTGGCGCGGGTCGCTGGGACATCCAGGTTTTTCCTACGGGCGCTGTGTTCGACGTAGCTGACACGATCGGCATGCTGGACGAGCGCCCGCTTATAACGATCAATATGATGTATGACCCCGATGTGGATGCGCTGGGGTTGGAATTGCTGGCCGTGCAGTCGCTACTCGACATAGAGCGCGACGGCATCGACGAAATTCGTGTACCACGCCCCGGCGTTGGCCGCATGCGCTGGGGGTTCGGTTTTGATGGGCAGCATGTGGCTACGGTGTGCCAACGGCTTTAAGCGCCGAGGTGTTTCCGGCTTCCGTTACTCGGTGTCCTTCATGGGCGGCATGGGCTTCCAGTTGGGGTCCTTGATGATCTTGCGGGCGTCCTTCATGCCGCGGCGCAGCGCCGGAATTCCGGTCTTAAAGCACTTGTCAACGGCGGCCAGGCGAATAAATTCCTTGCAGAAGGTCGCGGCGTTGCCCAGACGGAACAGCACGGGGTGATAGTCGCCGTAGATCTGCATGTAGCGGGCCAGATAACCGCGGTTGCGCATGATGTAGTAACGGTTGGTGTCGCTCGTAGAGTTGAGCTGGCGCTTGCCGGCGATATCCCAGTTAGAGACAGCGCGGGCGCGCTTGAGAACCACGTCGGCAACAACGGCGGCGGGGAAGTGCTGGCTGGCCACGTAGCCATAGCAGGCATCGTCGCCGTAGATAAAGAAGCGCGCGTCGGGCAGGCCAATCTTGTCGACCACGCGGCGCGAGAACATGCCGCCCTCAAAGCACAGCTGGTTCATGGTGCGGTAGCCCTCGGGACCCAGATCCCACTTGGCGACAGGGTTTGGAATGCCGAGCGAAAGGATCAGTTGGTACTGCCAAAAGAACGCGCCGCCGTCGAAGTCCAGGCGCGAACCCTGGATGACATCGTAGCGGTCGGTCCACTTGGCCAAGCGCTCGATGCCTTCGGGGATGACGAGCACGTCGTCGTCCATCACCCAGAACCACTGGGCGCCCAGGTCGTAGGCGCATTTAGTGCCGGCGGAGAAGCCGCCCGCACCGCCGCCGTTTTCGAGCTGCGGTGCGTAGATGACGCGGTCGGTGCCGCCCTGCGCGTCGGGCTGCTCGGTGTCGATGCCCCACAGGTTGGCCAAGCGCTCGTTGAATGCGGTGCACATGGCCTCGGTCTCGCGCGAATTCTCGTTATCGACAATCACGATGCGCCAGGGCGTTGCCGTGAGCTCGGTCATGGAGTCGAACAAGTTGGCCAGGAGTTCCTGGCGCTTGTACGTAACGACGACGATGGCGAGCTTATCGATGGGAGCGGGGAGGGTTGAAGGCATGGGGCAATATATCCTTTCACGCGCGGCGGGCGAGTGCTGCGCGGAAGCTATCGAATACGTCCTTGGGACTGTCCTATTGTAAAGGCTCGGCGCACCTTGGCGGCAAGCTTTGAATAAAACGCAGGAACCTGCCACGGCTGTAGCGGCTTTAGCGTCTTACGGCAGCGTATCTATTGTCGCTTGAGCTTGCGAGCGATAAGGCTTCTAGCTGCGTCGATGATGAGGAGCACTAAGGCAAAGACGATGCTAATGACGGTACCCGTGACGATGCA